>NZ_PNCP01000004.1:0-300029 GCF_005886115.1 Pseudoalteromonas sp. S4492 | reverse complement strand
TTCGAGTTACGAGTTACGAGTTACTAGTTACGAGTTACGAGTTACGAGTTACGAGTTACGAGAACATAGTAAAAAAGCGTTGCCATGGTGCAACGCTTTTTTGTTTTAAAGGCTACTGACTCAATTGACAAACTTTTATAAATAGCAGATAAAATAGGAACATGCGCTGCGCTTTAAACGACACGACTAAATAACTTCCTAAAAATAATAAAAACAAGGATGTAAGATGATTATTGAAATTTTAACTCACACACCACTTTGGGTTTATGGTCTGTTTGTTGGCCTTATTTTTGTTGGTTGGCAACAAACTCGCGAGCGCTATGTAAAGCAGCCCACGTTATTGATACTGCCGCTGGGTATGCTTGCTTTATCATTTTTTGGTGCGACTTCAAGCTTTGGTTATAGCTTAACGATTATGTTGCTCTGGCTAGCTGGCGTTTTGAGCAGTACGATCATTGGTTTATTGCTGTTTTCTGCTTCATCAGCAAGTTATCAAGCCCAAAGCGCGTCTTTCAAAGTACCTGGCAGTTGGTGGCCAATGATATTCATCATGGCTATCTTCTTTACCAAATATACGGTGGGTGTTTTAACAAGTATTAAGCCAGAGCTTTTTGCGAATGCCGCTCTCGTGTTATCACTTGCCGCTTTTTACGGCATCTTATCGGGCACTTTCATCGCTCGAGCAATCAGAGTGTTAAAAGTAAAAAATTGATACTAAGAACTAGCCAGATAAACTAGCTAATTCCTAAATATTTATGTACTTGAACCGATAAACGCCAGTTCTTTGCAATACAGGTTTCAATGGCAAGTTTGGTTGCTGAGGTCTTTTGACTAATTGGCTGCAGATACACTAAACGTGGATTCACACCTGTTTTTAAGAATAAATCTTCGAGCTCTTCCACATGCTTTTGCATTGCAACTGGGTGCTTAATTTCATCAGCACGCTGCATAGCACTGCGTAAAACGTTGTAGCCACCACGCATATTAATTTTTGGTGATACAGTGACCCATGTCTGCTCTGGGACTAAAATTTCAAATGTGCCGCTGGTTTCAATTTGAGTTGAGTAGCCATTTGCGTGTAGTAGCTCGCACACTGGATTTAGGTCGTACATGCAAGGTTCACCACCGGTGATCACCACATGCTTTGCGTTGTAGCCACGTTCTTTAAATAGCGCTAACACTTGCTCCGCAGTTGCTTCCGCCCAATGATCTGAGTCTGCTTTTTTCTCTACCGTCTCATCAAGTGACACTTTATATACATTATCAACGTCCCATGTTTGTTTTGTATCACACCAAGCACAACCCACAGGGCAGCCTTGTAAACGTAAAAAGATTGAAGGTGTACCCGTAAAACTCGCTTCACCTTGAATTGTTTCAAACACTTCGTTAATTTTGTACAAAAGACATCTCACTTACGACGCAACGGTATAAAATACATACCATCAAAAAAACCAAAAACACGCGCAAAAATTGTTATTTAGGCCCGAGCCGTGTAGTATATCGCGCCCTGAAGTAAACCTCTATCAAAAGTAAGAGCAAAACAGATATGACGCAAAAAGTAGTTGTGATTTATTCCGGCGGTATGGACTCATTTACCGTATTAAATAAAGCCCTGCAACAAGGCCACGAAGTGTATGCCCTGTCTTTCGACTACGGCCAGCGTCATGTTAAAGAGCTTAAAGTAGCCGCTCAAGTATGTGAAAAGTTAGGTGTTTCTCATAAGATTGTTGATATTTCAGCAATCAACCAACTCATTGGTGGTTCATCACTGACTGATGATATTGATGTGCCAGAAGGTCACTACGAAGAAGAAAGCATGAAGAGCACAATTGTGCCTAACCGCAACATGATTTTACTATCACTGGCTGTGGGTTATGCGGTGTCTTTAAAAGCCAGCAAAGTTTATTACGGTGCCCATTCAGGCGATCATGCAATTTATCCAGACTGTCGTCCTGAGTTCGTACAAAAGATGGATGATGTTTGCCGTATTGCCAACTACGATGCTGTTGAGATTTTCAGCCCGTATTTAAACAATACTAAAATCGACATTTTAACAGACGGTCTAAAAATGGGTCTTGATTATAGCCAAACGTGGACCTGTTATAACGGTCGTGACAAAGCCTGTGGCAAATGTGGTGCTTGCCAAGAGCGCTTAGAAGCCTTTGCATTAAATAACGTTACCGACCCTATCGAATACGAATAACCTTATTTAGCATGGGACAGATTAAGTTTAAAAGGCGAGTTTAACTCGCCTTTTTTGATTGTGTTTGTTGAATCAGATTTAACAGCTCTGCTGTGGCAGTTGCATCAGCTAACGCTCTATGATGATTTGTTAAATTCAATTCAAAATGTGCTGCTAAGTTACCGAGCGAATATGACTTAAGCTTTGGAAATACTTTGCGAGATTCAACTACGGTACAGAGCTTTGGCATTTTAAAGCCTTGCCCGATTGCAGCGTATTCTTTGCGAATAAAGCCGTAATCAAAATTCACATTATGGGCAACAAATACACTGCCTTTTAATAGTGAGCGTAGTGTATCGGCAATCTCTTCAAAGCGTGGCGCATCACGTACCATAGCGGCATTTATCCCAGTTAACTTGGTGATAAAAGCAGGAATACTACGCTCAGGATTGATTAAACTCGCCCATTGGTTGATTACTTCGCCCGCTTGTAACTGCACAACCGCTATTTCGGTAATTTTATTATTACCTTGAACACCACCTGTGGTTTCTATATCCACCACACTGTAAATTCGATTCGGATCATTAAACCAATTTACCGCAACGATATTCACTGCAAAGCCATGTTGTTTTAACACCTCAATACTGACAAGTTGGTTACGTCTTAGTTTGTCGCCAGGGGCTTTCACTTCTTCAAAGGTGAGCTTATCCTCTTTAAGCACCATCAAATCTGGGTAGCCATCTTTAAGCTGCTTAAAGGTTTTTGTCATTTGTAGTAAATGCGCTTTTAAATTTGTCAGCGGGCTGTGTTTTATTAATACCTCTAGCGGCTCTAACATATCGCTGTGCCACATAAACACGCTATTGGGGGCTTCGTAAAACTGCCCTGCGTTTTTGCAGATATATTTATACAGGGCTTCATTGCTAGTGAATTTTGCAAGCTTTTGTTCAATTTGTGTTTGTTGCACTGTGTAAAAACAATCAGCAAGCAACACCTTTGGATATAGATCAAATTCATTACACGGCGGATGCGGCGTCTCTATAAAGAGTTCTTGCCAAAACGTTAAGGTAAAAAGACTCAACCAAAGATTATTTTCAGTAAAAAATACCGTATTGCCAAGCTGTTGATAGTGCTCGCACACTCCTTGCTCAACATCGCCTCGGTAAATGTCATCAACCTCCAATTGATGCTCTGTATTAATGAGCATTTGTGTTAAGCGTGAGCGTTGTTGCTTGTTATATTTACGCTGTAAAAAGTCCTCCGCAAAATACAAAATGCCATCATCAAGTGGGTCTTGAATAACTTGCTCAAGCTTTTGTTCTACCCAGCTTTTATCACCTTGTTTGTAACGCTGGCGAATTGCCAGCTCTTGCGCTTCACTGCTGCCTTCACAGTGCTCAAGTAACTCAAATGCAAATGCTAAGTCATGCTCTTTAAGCTGCTTATATAAGCGGATCAGTAATTTGTTTTTGATACTCTGGGCTAATTCATCTTCTGAGCTAATGGCTAAAAGTGCTTGGGCTAAGTTCTGATACTCTGTGTGTGACTCGCTTTCTTTGAACTGCATTCGCAGCTTATTTAATTGATAATGCGTTTGTGCTTCGGCTAGTGTTTGAAAACGCGATATGCTCTCATTAACATCCCCACGTACTTTTGCAATTCCTAAATCACGCATCACAAAACGATTTTGATGATTGATATCACCGCCACTTAGTCGGCCGCTATGTAAAAACTCAAAATATTCATAAAACTGACTTCGGCTATTGACCACGAACTGACTAAACAACGCCTCTAATTCACTGTGGGTGCGATCAATATGTTCTTTACACAGTTGGGTTAAGCGCTGTTTACTGGCTGACTTTTTGTAATCAGGTTGAGTCGCCATTAACTCATCGTTTGCCAATAAGGTTAACAGGGTTGGTTTTGTTAAATGCTCAAGTAATAGATCTAATTCGTCGCTGCTGGGATGTGCCACCAGCCCTTGCTGTTTTAGCTTAAAAATAGCACCGTGCAGATTAGGGATCTCTTCATAATTTAATGATGACAACGCAACGATTTTTGGCTTTCGAGAATAAATACGCAGTAAAGTACATAAGCTCTGCTCATCCAGCTGAAGGAGTTTTTCAAGAAATAACTGCTGCTCTTCTAAAAGCAGATGCTTGCAATGAGATTGTATAAATTCAGCAAGCTCAAAGAAGTGACTTAAATAATATTTTGCTGGTAATTGTGTTTTCATAGCCAAACCCGACACTGTATATAAATACAGTATCAGGTATTAGCTAATTGATTTCAATGTTTGCGGTTATTTAACTTTTAAAATACCCACAATTGCGCAAATTGCGCCCCCGACCATACCGAGCCAAGCTTCAATTGGTGTATCACCACTAAACGTGCGGCTGATTTGCGCACTTGCAGAGTCATACACGTTATACCCCCATACGGCTAGCGCCACACCAATAACGATTAAAGCAATACCTATAATTTTTCCCATCGTGTTGTTCCTTATTGTTATTAATTTCTTTTTGATAACCTCAGTGTTGCACACATATTAAACGCCTGCAAAGCCTTAAGAAATAATCAAACTAAAGGTTATGTTTTGCCCACTTAACGACACCTGAAGTTCAGCATCAATTGCTTTACTTAACGCTTTGGCAATAGATAAGCCTAACCCAAAGTTATCATTAGAGGTTCTGGCACTGTCTTTTTGCCAGAGTGGATCAAATAACTGGCTCAAATCGTCTTCTGTTAAAGGCACTTTTAATTCATTTGTAACGGTGAATTGCAGCTTATCCTCTTTATTCAATAGTGTGCATACAGTCACAACGCTCTTATCAGGGCTATATTGCTTGGCGTTATTTACAAGGTTGGTGATGATTGATTCAAGGGCAAATAAGTTACTGACAATGGCAGGAATATCATCTTGAAACTCAAACTTAATTCGCTCTAAATCATATTTTTCTAAGATACGTAAAATAACCTGGTTTAAATCACATGCATCTTGCTTTGGGAGTGCTTCATCACTGTACTTATGCAGCAATAATAAGTTCGACACAATGCTCTTTAAGCGCTGGCTAATTTTTAGCACTTCGGGTTTAAAGTCTGCCTCAAACTCCTTTTCATTTGGAAAAAGAATGGCCACTTCAGCCATATTAATAAGCTCAGCAATCGGCGTTTTTAACTCATGAGCAATATCTGAGGTTAAGCGTTTTTCACGAAAATAAAGCTGGCGGTTTTCTTGGATAAAAGCATTTAAGCTATCAACAATAGGTTGCAGCTCTTTAACAGGCTCTTTTATTGTTATCACGGCACTTTTATCCGCGATACTAAGCCTACTAATATCCCGATTTAGTTTATTCAGCGGCGCTAAAGAACTGTCGACTGATTTGCGAACAAAAAGCCGAATAAACACAATGACGGTCACTGTGGTAACAATAAAAATAACGTCAATTAACCACAAAATAAAATCAACTTCTTCAGAAGACGCGGCATAGGCCAAAGTAAGCGTGCTGTGATGTGGTCTACTCACTCCATCATAAAAATTCCTATGTGAGTGCGAGTCAAGTTGCGGCTGAAAACGAGTATAAATGACTCGTCCATCACGACCATCCGGTAGCTGGGTGCTCATTATTTTCGTTTCACCCAATTTTAACTCTTCAAACTTAAGGTTCTTCAACGCAAATAAATTAAGACTTTGTGAGCGTGTAAACACCCCCTCCTCAGTCCACATCTGAAAATACTCAGGCTCAAGCTGCCCATCAAACTCTGGCATAAATTCACTCGAGAAATTAAAAGCCAACCCTTCTTCATCTTCATGAACCAGCGTCATCAGCATGCCAGCTTTAGAATGTAAGCCTCGATTAAATTCATTATCAACCCAGCTATCAACAGCGATGTCCGTTGCTAATAATATACTTAATACAAGCCCTGTTATTGCTATCGAAAGAGTAACAACCAACTTACTGCGAATTGATTTCATTATTTTCCTTGAATGATATAACCAAAACCACGCTTAGTTTGAATAGGTAACTCGCCACCTGCTGCCCTCACCTTTTTACGCGCTGAGGATAAATGCGCTTCAATAGAGTTTTTTGAAACTAGGTCATATTGACCAGCAATATAGGTACTTAACTTTTCAGCTGTGATCACTTTGTTTTGATTACTAAACAAGCACTCGACTATTTTATATTCGTTAGGAGTTAAATCGATAACGGTCTCGTTAACTTGCAAAAGTTTTAATTGTAAGTTTAAAGCCAAGTTATCAATGCGGATCACATCACTGATTGTTTTCAAGCCGCCGCGACGCATTAAATTTAATAACCTTGCATGCAGCTCATCAAACGAAAATGGTTTGGTCAGGTAATCATCGGCCCCGGTGAGTAGCCCTTTCACTCTATCTTCTGGTTCTTGCTTGGCTGATAAAATAAGCACTCGCACGTCGAGCTGCTTTGTTCTTATGGTTTGTAATAACGTTATGCCATCAATACTGGGTAACATAATGTCGAGTATGATTAATTCGTACTCACCTGTCATTGCCATACTCAACCCTTCAGCGCCATCGCCGGTTTCATCAATAGTAAAACCTAGATTCTCAAGGCCAATTCGTAGACTACGTCTTAATGACACCGAATCTTCTATAATCAACAATTTCATATGTTACTCATTTAGGTAAAAACCGCTTTAGCGTCATCAGGTTACGCTTTGAATCTTAAGATTCACTTAAGATTTACTGAAGTTTTTCTAGTTTAGAAAATATTAAGATTACCATAAGGATTTCTTAAGTTTCGACTCCTAGTATTGCCGTAGTTTCGATTAAGTAAGTACGACTATGACAGCAAAACTCTCTATTTTAAAACCTTTGTTCCGTTTTTCATTAATATTAATGTCAGTATTTATACTGTCGAGAATAGCCTTGCTAGTATGGCAACACCAAAGGTTAGCTGATGGCGATAGCCTAGCCGTTTTATTTGGCGGCTTAAGAGTTGACTTAAGCAGCTTAGGCTACTTGTCAGCCTTGGCTGTTTTAATGTTACTCGCTCATGTGCTTTTGCGCAGCAAAACTGCTTTTTTTCAGCATGTTTTTACTCTTTATAGCAGCATAGTTGTGACTTTAATCGTGGTTGTTGAGGCTTCGACTCCCGCGTTTATTACCCAGTACGATGTACGACCAAATCGTTTATTTGTCGAATACCTAGACTACCCTCAAGAAGTCTTTTCTATGCTATTACATGGCCACCTATTTGCCATGATCAGCACCTTAATTATTGCAACGCTTAGTTGTGTGTTTGCGTATCGTTTTATAAGTGCAGCATTTAGCAAGCAGCAAAATGCTAAAACGGTTAGCCAAGTGGTGATACTCGTTACGACTTTATTAGTTTGCTTAATTAGCGCAAGAGGCACTGTCAGCCATCGCCCGTTAAACCCTGCATTAGTGTACTTTTCAAGTGACTCACTGATTAACTCCTTAGCCCTTAATTCAACTTACAGTGTTGCATTTGCTATTAAGAATATGAGCAATGAAAAAAATGCCAGTAGTTTATACGGTACCATGCCACGTAATGAGATTTTACAAACAGTAAAGCAAGCAGCCTATAGACAGCAGTTTATCACTGAGAGTATTCCTACCCTTGCCAACAACACACCTTTTAACACAGGCAAACAAAAGAATTTAGTGATCATTTTAGAAGAAAGCTTAGGCGCACGCTTTGTTGGTGAACTAGGTGGCATTGGTGTGACTCCTGAACTAGATAAGCTTTATCAACAAGGCTGGGGGTTTGATAACTTATATGCCACTGGCACACGCTCAGTGCGCGGTATCGAAGCGGTAACAACTGGGTTTACCCCATCACCTTCGCGCTCGGTGGTCAAACTTTCTAAATCTCAGCGTAACTTTTTCTCACTTGCTGACGTATTAAGCCGCACAGGCTATACCACCCAGTTTATTTATGGCGGTGAAAGTCATTTCGATAATATGAAAAGCTTTTTCTTAGGCAATGGTTTTAGCGATATTGTCGATATTAATGACATGCAAAACCCTGAGTTTATTTCGTCATGGGGAGCAAGCGACGAAGACTTGTTCAATCAAGCTGATAAAGAGCTAAGTGAGCTAAATAAATCGGGCAAACCATTTTTCAGCCTTGTGTTTACCTCAAGTAACCACGATCCATTCGATATTCCAGAAGGTAAAGTAACACTGCCTGAAGGCCACGACCCAGAAAACTACAAACGTGATCTAGCAATCAAATATGCTGATTATGCTCTTGGTAAATTCATCGCGAAGGCAAAAACGCAAGATTACTGGCAAGACACCGTCTTTTTAGTGGTTGCAGATCATGATGTGCGCGTGTTTGGTTCAGAGCCTGTGCCGCTTAAATCATTCCACATCCCTGCTGTGATCCTTAATAGTGATATGGATGCAAAGCGCGATACTCGCTTAGTCAGCCAAATTGATTTACCTGTTACTTTGTTGTCGTTATTAGGCGTTGAGCAAGCAACCCCTATGCTTGGTTATGATTTAACGAAACAATACCCTGTTGAGCGCGCCATGATGCAGTACTACGACAACTTTGCTTACGTAGAAAATGGTGAAGCCGTGATCCTGATGCCAAACCAAAAAGTGAGCTATTGGCGCTATGACCCTGCAAGTAAAACGCAAGTAGCTATCGATAACACAGATAGCAGCGTTGAGCTTGCCAAAAAAGCATTAGCGCACGTCTTATTTAGCAATTTAGCTTATACCGAACAGTTGTATCGCTTACCAAATAAATCGTAGCGATGAGGAATGATTATGAGCATGCAAATTAAACAACTCCTTACTAAAAAATGGCACGTTAGCTACAGCCAATTTGTCTGGCTGGTGTCGTTGTACTTGGTTATTGCATTTAATGGCCTGTTTTTATTTAACATGCTTGAAGCAGCCAGCAAACCTGAACATGTCAATTGGTTATTTATAGCAAGCGTACCGTTTTTCTTATTAGCACTGACGGCAATGGTGTTAAGTTGGTTATCGCTAATCACCTTTGTTAAACCGGTACTTTTAACAAGCATCGTGGTTTCATCGTTGTTGTTTTATGCAACCTTAAATTACGGTGTTATCTTTGATAAAAGCATGCTGCAAAATATCTTAGAAACAAATTCAGGCGAGGCATTTTCATACCTTAATGTACAAGTTATCGCTTTTATTGCTGTGCTAGGCGTACTGCCTGCTTACTTGTTTTCTCGCTTTAAAATTGTCGGAAACTTTCGTGTTCGTCTTAAAAGCTTTGCGCTTCTTAACGTTACAGCGTTTATTGCTGTAGCTGTTATTGCCGTTCCTTTTTATAAAGATTACGCATCTGTAGGGCGAAATAATCGCCAATTAACCAGCTACATTACCCCTTTTGCATTTTATACTGCGGGCTATAAGTACCTGCGCGATAATTATTTTTATCCACCTTTACCATTTAAAGTCTTAGATAAAACACCGCACCTATTAGCTAAGCAACAAAGTTCACTGACGATTATGGTGGTAGGTGAAACAGCCCGTGCAGCAAACTTTTCACTGCAAGGTTACGACAAGCCAACTAATCAATATACCCCTAAACTTGGCGTTAAATATTTCAGTGATGTTAGTTCATGTGGCACCGCAACGGCCATTTCTGTACCTTGCATGTTCTCGCGCTTAGACCGCAATCACTATGATTCTCGCATCGCGCAAAGCCAAGAAAATGCCCTAGATATCATTCAACGAAGTGGTGTCGAAGTAACGTGGATTGATAACAATAGCAGCTGTAAAGGGGTTTGCGTACGGGTAAACTCACAAACTGTAGAACCTACAAAGAGCAACCCACTTTGTGACGGACGCTATTGTTTTGATGAAGTACTGGTTGAAGAGTTAGCTGCAAAGCTTGCCAAAAGTGATGCGAAACACCAACTAGTGGTGTTACATATGATTGGTTCACATGGGCCAACCTACTATCGCCGCTATCCAGAAAAAGACAGTAAATTTTTGCCTGATTGCCCACGTAGCGATATCCAAAATTGTAGCAGTGAGCAACTCACAAACACCTATGATAATACCATTGCTTATACCGACCTAGTGCTCAGTAAACTTATTAATTTACTGCAAAACAGTCAGGCGGATGACAAAGCCCTGCTGTATGTTTCTGATCACGGTGAATCACTAGGTGAAAAAGGCTTGTACTTACATGGCTTCCCGTATGCGTTAGCGCCTAAAGAGCAAACCCAAGTGCCTATGCTGTTTTGGAGTAATAAACTCGCCGATACCCGCTTTAATCAATGTATCGAACAGCAGCGTAACCATGCTTTTTCGCACGATAACATTTTTGACACCTTACTTGGCTTAACCCATGTACAAAGCACTGAATATCACCCAGAGCAAGATATCTTTAATGCTTGCTCAACACAAAGCTAACGAAATAGAGATTTCATACTATGCAATTTGATAGCACTAACAAACCCATTGGCATTAAACGTATTCGCCTCGCATTCAAAAACTCCCAACGTGCATTCACGTGGTTAGCAAAGCATGAGTCTGCTTTTAAACAAGAGCTGATTCTGTTGGTGCTTGCCATAGCAGTGGTTTTTGTTTGGCAGATTAGCCTGTATGAGAAAATTATGCTGCTTGTATCAGTGCTATTTGTGATGTTTGCTGAAGTCGTCAATACGGCAATTGAAGCCGCCATAGACCGAATAGGCCTTGAAATTCATCCATTATCAGGCCTAGCTAAAGACTTAGGATCCGCAGCCGTACTGATTGCTTTAACGATTTGTGCGTTGGTATGGGGCGGCGTGTTTGTTAATAACCTAAGCTAACTCGCTTTTTTATCATCAGGGGTGTCATTACAAAGTGCACAGTGGCGCCCTTTTGATGAATGATATAAACGGGTTGCGATAAAAATGGCCGTGGCAATAAAAGACCAAAGCAGCGCAAAACCTAACGCGCTGAGCGTCTCGTGACCTTTTAGAATTTCCACCATAAATAACAAAATAGCCACCAGCGTAAAAACTTTAGCGGCTCTTAGTATCCAGAACTTTGTACCCACAACTTACTCCTTTAAATGAGACTCCTTAGAACGAGACTCCTTTGAAAGAATCAGTGTAGTACAAAATAAGAAAAACAGCCTAAAAACTTGAAGCAGGCTCAGACAATATCTGTACATTATTTTTAAATACCTCTAAAAGCCCCGGCGGTGAGTGCTCAGTACCAAGCACGGTAACATGACAGACATAACGATAACCGTTGTTAGTAAAGGTGTAAAAATGATTCCCCCCACTGCCATCAAAACTTAATGTGCCCCCTGTTATCACTAGGCTTGGCTCATCTTGCATTGATTGATCAACCTCCCATGCTGCATAGCGGTATTGATTATCAGCCAGTTCATCGATACGAATTAAATGCTGTTTAGTTTGCCACGTTAGTATCGGCTTTGTGAATTCACGGAGGCTTTTGTGTAATGCTTGTTTTTGCTCGTCAATCAATGCTTCGCGTCGTGCTTTTTCTGCCTCTGATTCATAAGGCACAGCCCAAATGGAGCCATCAAAGTCTAACCACAATTTGCCTGAATCAAACATAATGCCACGCCACCCCATCATTTCCCAATCATGGCGAATACTTGAGTTCACGATTTTTTCGACAAACTCTTTATCAAAAATTTGCTCAAACTTTTCTATGAGCATTTGCTCATTTTCTATTGCTTGCAGCGGCGCTTTACGCTGCAAAGGATAATGCACTCGCTTGGCAATGGCAGCTTTGTCACCCGCCTTAAATACCGCAACCACAGGTTTGACGATATTTAGGTGCTTTGTTGCGGCAAGACCACTGAATGCCATCAACAAAAGGAATAGATAAACGCTGTACTTAAAAAATCTCATTAATTACTCAACCACCAAATCAAACACAACATTGACACTTGCTCTGAAGGTAATCGACTCTTGTAGATACTTACCTTCTGGGACTGTATTAATACGTGAGCCCGTAACCATAATTCGTTCAATATTTGTATTGCTACCATAGCCAAAGTGACTACCTACCTCTTGCGATTGAATACTATACACCCGACCAAGTTTCGCTTCGAATGCGCTAGCGAGGCTACTTCCCTGCTGTTTGGCATTCGCTACTGCTTTATCAAGAGCGGCTTGCTCGTAATCTGAGGCTTTGGTTGATAAAAGTTGAATTTGCTCGATTTGATTGACACCCACTTTAAGCGCAAAATTTAAAAATCCGTCCAAAAGGGAGAGTTTTTTAAGGCTGACTTTGACCTTTCGCGTGGCTCGAAAACCATCTTTAACTTGATTATCATTTTCGTCATAACGCATGTTCGGCTCTACGAAAATTCGACCCGCAGAGATACTTTTTTCGTCTATAAAGAAATTATTTAAGCCCGCAAGGAGTTCATTGACTTGCGCATCTACTTGCTGCTTAGCCTGCACGCTTTCAGCTTTTACAACTTCAAACTCTAACGTGATATCAGCACTATCGGGGGCAGTACGTACAACAGCCTCACCTTTAACAACAATATGACGATTATCCGGCAGACTTGTAGCAGCCATCGCAGAACTGCTACATAAAACCAGTAACAACAAAGATTTAAGCATCATAACCTCTCCTTAGAAAAAAGTTATGATGCCTTGCTACAGCAGGAAAGTATAGTAATGCATACTTTCTTTCGATATAAAAAAGCGAGTGATGATAACTCACCACTCGCAAACTCATCGAAGTTAAGATGATAGGAAATAAACGCTAATTGGCTTTAACTAGCCATCGCATTGTCGACGTAATCTTCGACCATATCGGCAAAATCTTGATCAACAATACCCAGCTCTGCAAAGCACTGCTCTTTAATTTTAAACCACTCGCTCGAATACTGTTGGTGACGGGCATAGTCCACAGCACTCTCCGCGCATTTTAAGATGGCATACGCCATACGTTGTTGCTCATCATTGTTTTGCTCTAAAAAGTGCGTGTTGTGATGATTTAAAATAACATGACAAAGTGGCTTTGGAAGGTGCCATGATACCGAGATAAAATAACCAATCACCGCATGATCGCACTGATAACGAGCCTGTTCTAGGTCGGTGATAGCCAGCTCTTTAGCTAGATTTGCTTGTTTAAGAACATCAACATAATCTCTGAACTTTAATGCCATAGCAGCAATACCGACATTATGGAAAAGCCCTAATGAATAAAGCTCGTCCACTGGCATTAATGACTTATAACTGTTTCCTAGCAGTACACAGGCATTTGCAACTTCAACCGACTCATCCCAAAAGCGCTCTAAGCTAATACAGGCATTACCTTTAAAATTTTGCTTAAGCAAGGCTAAGGTGACTAGCCGATTAAGCTGATCTAACCCTAAAAACATCGCCGCTTGGCGTATATCACTAATGGTGCGTTGTAAGCCAAACACCGGGCTATTTATAGTTTTTAATAATAAGGCCGACAGGCTAATGTCTCGAGAGATCAAATTGGCTATTTTATCTAAGCTTGCATCCGACTTTTGCATTTCATCGGCAATTTGGCTCAATAGCTCAGGTTTTGGTGGAATATGAAAACCGCGTTCAAGCGAAACTAGGCGTTGTTCATCTAAGTTGATCATTTGCCCAAGAGCCTCCGTTAATAAGCAACGAGCAATTTAATGGTTTAGATGTGTAAAATAACCTAAGAAGTTCGCCTTAGTATTGTTTGAGATCAATGTGTTGCGAAGAAAGGAAAATAATTAATGAAAGGCTAACACGGCACATTATGACAACTTGCTATAATATGCCGACTTTTTGAAGGTTTGCTTAGTGGGCAAGTACGCTTAGCCACTCATCAGGGTTTGCTAGGATGAACTCAAATACATCGTTGTTATTTAGAGTAATGCGAATTCCATCTGCTGTAATTGGTAGAATACCCGCACCTTTACCCGAACACTTATCAACGTTATTGATGTGCGCTCGTGAAAGTGTGTATGGACCTAAGCCTAACTCTTTATTAAACGGTTCAAAAACAATCTCTTGTTCAGTCACTAAAAGCTTACCATCCGCTTTTGCGACACCCGATTGAATAGTCGCTGTTGATTCTTTGACTGTGTGTGCGTGCATATCCTTTACTCCAATTAACAGATGAGTGTTAACTTACACTCAATGAAACCTTAAAATTTCGTACCAACTTAAGATACACCACGTACAAAAAAAGTACAGTGAAATTGATTTCAAACTTTTTTAAAAAAACTTAATTATTCGCTTTAAGTTATTTTTAGCTTAGTTGTTAAGGTTTTTTATTATCCTCACAAAAAGTCATTCTGACATAGGCCTTTCTTATGTGAACGAAAAAAATACTGCTATGCTTAAATTAACAGTAAGATAGGTGCGGTAAACTGATGACAAAAGCGTTGCAGCAAACTAAAAACAAGTTGAAAGTGAATGCAATTATCGTGATTGCATTAGTAACGTCGCTCACTGTTACCTCATTATTCTTTTACAAAAATGTCGACTCACAATGGCATGACTATTCAAAAACCGCCGCTAACGTTTATGTACTCCACGACAAGCTAATTCAAAAACTCGGGTATGGTGGCTTTATTCACCATTTTAAAAACCTAGTGCTCAGAAAAAATACAGAACTGTATCTTCCGCCCATTGAAAAGGAACTCATCGAAATAAAAGAGATCCTTGCCAAACTTAGCGCAATAAAAGAGTACGATCAGACTGCGCTTACTGACGTTAAAAAAACGGTTATTGAATATGAAGATAAACTCGATATTGTTTTAAGAATGATAGCTAATGGCGCGACTAGCGAGCAGATAGATACCACTGTAAAAGTAGATGATACAGATGCGTTGAAGGCACTTGCCGCGTTCGAGCGGCATGTAAAGTTAATGCTTCAAGATAAAAGCATCGCCATTGATGAAAACTTCCAAATTGCTTACATCGTGCATGTGTTAACAATTATATTGCTCACTAGCATATTGCTTATTTACTTTAGAAAGCTTTCAAACTCTTATAAACAACAGATTGAGCTTACTGAGCGCGCTTTAGAAGGCGCGAGAATAAAATCAGAATTTTTAGCTAATATGAGTCATGAAATACGTACCCCACTTAATGGCATTATGGGGCTTTTACAAATTTTGCAGCCAAATATTCAAAAACCGAAAAATATAGAAGTTGTGTCTAAAGCACTGTTTTCTTGTCGATCACTCCTTACTATCATCAACGATATTTTAGATTTTTCGAAAATGGAGGCGAACGAGCTTTCAATTGAACAGGTGGACTTTTCGATGTCGAAGGTCGTTGAATCAATCAATTCTGATTTTCTGCCGCTTTGTAACGAAAAAGCAATCGAACTAAACATAGATATAGACGATGACGTTGAAGATTTATGGATAGGAGACCCAGTTCGGGTTCGACAAATTATTTTAAACCTGGTTTCTAACGCCGTTAAATTTACCGAGCAAGGTGGCGTGCAAGTAAAAATTAATAAATCTTCGCAAAGCCAAAAACAAGGTGTTGAGATAGAAGTAATTGATACCGGCATTGGTATGAATAAAGAAGGTTTAATGCATCTGTTTAACCGTTTTCAGCAAGCCGATAACAGTATAACACGACGTTTTGGCGGGACTGGATTAGGGATGTCGATCACCGCGAATCTTATTAACCGTATGAATGGCAGTATTGATGTAGACAGCGCGCTCGGTAAAGGCACCCATTTCACCGTTTATTTACCGCTCAAAGTATCTGAAAAGCAGCACTTACATGATAGCTTTACCGATGTAACCGCACCTGACTTATCGGCTAAAACTGTACTAATTGCTGAAGATAACCCACTCAATACAATGATCATCAAATCGATGCTTGCAGAAACCAACGCAGATCTTCATTTTGCAAAAGATGGCGCTGAAGCAGTCGAGCTATTTAAACAACTAAACCCCATTTTAGTTTTAATGGATATACAAATGCCAACTATGGGGGGAATCGAAGCCTGCTCACATATTCGTAGCATTGATAAAGAGGTGCCTGTTATTGCCTTGACTGCCAACGTGATGAAAGAAAATATCATCGAATACATGAACTGTGGTTTTAATGGCCACGTAGGCAAACCCATTGAAAAGCATTTACTATTTAAAGCGCTGCATGATGTCATTGCAATTAGCCGTGACGAGTTCATAGACTAGGCTTCCCAAGCAGAAATTTTATTTTACTTTACTTTCAATGCGTTACAATTTCACTTCTACGTTTATCCTGCTGATTCAATATTGTATGATTTTTATCCTATATTGATTGACTTGGCTAAAAAGATCCCTCATAGTCGAAAAAATCATCAGTACACATTAGACCAAATTATAAAAACCAAGTAGCAACTAAAACGCTATCAACAAAAATGTGGAGGAGATGCGTTATGAACCGTAAGTCAAAATTAATCTACCGTATTATGTTGGCCTCTAAGCTTCATAGCCGTAATAAAGAGATATCACTCGATAAACTAAAACAAGGCTGCTGCCTAAGTGACTCTGAATTACTAACCATTATAAAAGAGCTGGAAATTAAAAAACTGATCAGCTGGGATGCCAGTAAATCGGCTTTTATGATTTCAGCCTAGCTCAGCATATTTAAACGACAGCTTGGCTACACCTGGCTGTCGTTTTTACATATTTCCCCACCCTATTTAATCATTTAAGTATTTATCCGCCACCCCCTATAATTAAGCCATTAAATAAGACCTTAATCGATTATGTAACTGCATTGTGAATACGTATGCACATATTTGTTACATTCATTATCAGGGTATATATTTATCAGACTGCGTGTTTTTTACACGACAACTAAAACCGACAACAAGGTCTAACATGAATTCATTGCTAACCAAAAGTTTGCTTATTTTATTGCTAAGCCTCATTACTGCATGTACACACACTAAAACTGCAAACACTGCCTATGAGCCCAAGCCTTACGTAAAACTAATTCATCCTGAGTGGTCAAAAAATGCGGTGCTTTATCAATTAAATACGCGTCAATTCACTAAAGAAGGCACCTTTAATGCAGCACAGCAGCAATTGCCACGCTTGAAAGAGTTAGGCGTTGATATTATTTGGCTTATGCCAATAAACCCGATTGGTGAAGAAAATCGCAAAGGCAGTTTAGGTAGCCCTTATTCTGTAAAAGATTACCGTAAAGTAAACTCTGAGTTTGGCACACTTGAAGACCTCAAAGCCTTTGTGAACAAAGCCCATGATATGGGGATGTACGTCATTTTAGATTGGGTAGCAAACCACAGTGCTTGGGATAACTGGCTTCGATATGAACACCCCGATTGGTACGACCGAGACAACAAAGGCCAATTTAGGCCAACACCGTGGTGGGATTGGTCTGACATTATTGACTTTGATTATTCGAAACCTGCTCTACGTGAATACATGACAGAATCGATGAAATACTGGGTAAAAGAAGTCGGTATTGATGGCTATCGCTGTGATGTGGCTGGCTTTGTGCCGGTAGATTTTTGGAATAATGTCCGCCGTGAGCTTGATAACATAAAGCCTGTCTTAATGCTGGCTGAGTGGGAGTCTCGCGATTTACATGCCGAAGCCTTTGATATGACTTACGCGTGGTCATGGTCTGAGCACATGCATAAAATCGTAAATGGTCATGCTGATGTCAGCGCCCTCTTCGTTTATTACTCATGGAACGAAAGTGCATTCCCAGCCGAGGCTTACCGCCTT
This sequence comes from Pseudoalteromonas sp. S4492, assembly GCF_005886115.1. NCBI lineage: Bacteria > Pseudomonadati > Pseudomonadota > Gammaproteobacteria > Alteromonadales > Pseudoalteromonadaceae > Pseudoalteromonas > Pseudoalteromonas sp. S4492. The sequence continues at coordinate 282,152 of NZ_PNCP01000004.1, read as the reverse complement.
GTAGGTGTTGCCAACCATGACACTAATGCATGGGAAGGCACCATGTTCGAAAACTATGGCGATGCACTTGAAGCCGTTATTGCATTATCTGTCGTTGGTGAAGGCTTCCCGATGATTTATAACGGTCAAGAAGCAGGTAACGATAAACGCCTCGCCTTTTTCGAACGTGACCCAATCAAATGGCAAAAGCACCCTGTCGGTGACTTATACCAATCATTATTTACACTCAAACATAATAATGAAGCACTGTGGAATGGCCAATTTGGCGGCCGCATGGTGCATGTACCAAACACCGCACCAAATCAAGTGCTAAGCTTTGTTCGTGCAAAAGGCAACGATAAAGTATTTGCCGTATTCAACCTATCAAAAGCGCCACAAACAGTTAGCTTTAAAGAACCATTGTTTTTGGGTAAATACACAGATGCTTTTTCAAAACAGGCAATGGAATTGACTCAAACAACAGAACTCACAATTCCTGCATGGGGATTTAGAGTGTTTGTAAAATAGTGTTAGAAGCCAAGGAGCTATAGTTAATTGTAATTACAGAGACATTATTCAGACAGGGTAATAAATCTGCGTAATTTAACTAGAACATAAAAGACGGTATCGAAAGCGTGTTTTAAAAAGAGATAGATATGAAGAAAGTCACCCAAAGAAGATTTTGGGTGGCAGTCTTACCAGCCGCATCTCGGCACACACGTCACACGCTGTGGCTGCTCCCTTCCGGGCCTGACCAGGTTCACCTGCTAGTGTTGCGAGAGGACCAATAAGACTACCATTGAGGGCCTTGTTTGGCGCGGGAGGGATTATCTCTACTTTTAGCCTGTTATTCAAGGGGTATTCGAAAAAGAAAGTGCGATTGCATACTTGGTATACAATCGCACTGTCATTAAGGGGGTTATTGCTTACTTTTCAAGTTCAGCTTTAATGTTGCGCAGCGCAGCTTTCACTTTTTTCATATTTTCTGGACCCATACGCAACAATTGTTTTTGCGCATCAGGTAGACTTTCCCACTCTGAGTAAGCATATTGATACGTAACTGAGTTACGAATAAGCGGCATATCACCTTTTGGCTCAGGTGTATCAAGCAGTACGTCAATCGCCTCTTCTAGCGTGCCTGTGAATGCATCACCTTCGTAGCCAATTTCTGCATAAGCTTCGTTGATAAGTGGTTTGTATTCATCGTACATACGAATAACTTGAGCAGCGCTTAGGCTAGTAAATAGTTTTACGTATGGCGTGTAACGCTCATAGCTATTTGGGTCGATTGTTAAGATATCGCCCTCAATAACTTTAAACGACTCTTTCGGGCGCTCAACAGGCGCATGGCTTAATGCTACTTTACCTTTTGCAATGTTATCAACATACACAACACCACGACGAATAAGATCATCGGTCACCATTAAGCTCATCACTTGGTCGCTCAGTACTTCATCCATACGCGCAATCACCACATCATCGCTTTCATTTAACGTTGGTAGTGGCTCAACGTCTGGAACTGGCTCTGGAGTACGCTCTGGTGCAGTATCTACAACAACGGGCTCTGGCTCAGGCTCTGTCACTTCAGGTTCTGGTTCAGGCTCTGGCTCTTGATACTCAACAACTGGCGCTTGTTCGCTAACAATGTCTTCAACAACTTGAACTGGTTTATCTTCGGGTTTCAATAAAATAAACGCTGCTACACCAGCTACAAGGAGAAGAATAACCACCGCAAAAATCAGGTTGTTATTTGATGAACCCTTTTGTACTTCAGGTTCTGACGAATGCTCTGACATAGACACTCCCTTAAAATAAAACAGATAAAAAATACGAAAAAAACATTTAGCCTTGAGCTAATCTTTGCTTCTTCTAGCTTAAAGACTTACAGTTGATAAATAAAGTAAAGACGCACAAGTATTTAAATGCAACCATGAGCAGTAAGTTAAAAAAAACACAGCACTCTAAAATCGCTTTATTACTAACAGGTGGTGGCGCGCGAGCGGCTTATCAAGTTGGTGTACTTAAAGCGATAACGCAAAGTATGCCTCGCACAGCACCGCTGCCCTTTACTATTATTAATGGGACATCAGCTGGCGCAATTAATTCCGCTGCGTTAGCATGTTATGCATCGTGTGCGCATTTAGCATGCAAAAAACTTGAATGGGTGTGGAAAAACTTTTCGACTTCTCAGGTTTATAAAAGCGACTTTTTAAGTGTGTTTTTGCATATTACTCGCAATATGCTCACGAGCTTTCAATCTGAACATATTAATCACCCACCAGCGAGTTTGCTGAACAATAAACCGCTGCGAAAACTGCTGCACGAAATACTCGATTTATCGCGTATCGAACGAAATCTACATAAAAACTACCTAGATGCAGTCTCGATTACTGCTTCGAGCTATACCACGGGTGACTCTGTGGCCTTTTTTCAGTCACTTACACAAAAGCCCTGGCGCAGAGCAAAACGTGAGGGGCAAGCAACGCGCATTAATGTTGATCACCTAATGGCATCCAGCGCTATTCCTATGGTGTTTCCAAGTGTGAATGTTTATAACCACTATTTTGGCGACGGCTCTATTCACCAACTTTCACCACTGAGCCCGTCGGTACACTTAGGTGCTGAAAAAATCTTTATTATTGGTGTTGATGAACCAAAAGAATTGCACCCACCGGGTTATCAGCCTCATTACCCGGGTCTTTCTAATATTGCTGGTCACTTACTCGATAGCGTCTTTACCGACACGCTACAGTCTGATCTAGAGCGCTTACAGCGTATCAATCGCACTCTGAGCCTGTTACCTGCCCGCGACAAACACCAAGAGTTAAAACAAATCGAAACTTGCGTGATCAACCCATCGCAAAACTTTAATGCAATTGCTGCTCAGTTTTATGATGACATGCCCATGGCAATCAAACTTTTATTGCGTATGATCGGTGTGAAAAAACGTTCACAATCAAGTTTAACGAGCTACTTACTGTTTGAAAAACGTTATACCCAAAAGCTTATAGAAATTGGTTACCAAGACGGCCTCAAAAAATTACCTGAAATTCGTAAATTTTTAGAGCTGGAATAACTTATTGTTACTCCATACCATCGAGTAAAAACCGTTCGACCCGCTCTACTCGCCTAGGCTTGCCTTGCAGCACTAAAATGTCGCCTGCCAATAAAATGGTTTGTGATGAAGGCGCGTCAATTTCGCGGTCTTGTCGGCGCAGCGCTCTTACCGACACACGGCGCTGCTCAAGCTTAAGCTCACTAATTTTCTGATTTACCGCATAAGCATGCTCAGGCAGTGCTATAACATGTAAATACTCAAGCCTGTCTGAACTTGCCTCTTCGCCATCAAGTTTATCGCCAGTGAAAAAGCCATTTAAAAACTTATAACGGTTGCGCCGCTCTTTACTTACACGGCGAATGATCCGTGTCATCGGCACGCCAGACATATACAGCACATGTGAAACCAACATTAAACTTGCTTCAAGGGTTTCTGGCACCACCTCAGTCACGCCGAGTTCTTTGAGGGTTTCAAGTTCAGTATCATCACGCATTCGTACCAGTATTTTTACTTTGGGCGCAATTTGTTTAATCGCATCAACGACTATTTGCGTTTGTTCAAAATCAGTAAAGGTAATAATGACTAGCCTTGCCCGCTCTACGCCCGCTGATTTTAAAATATCTTTTTGATTTACGTGGCCAAATATCACTGGCTCACCGGCCGCTTTTGCTTCTTGTAATAAGATGGGGTTGCTCTCAACGGCGACGTATTCGATTGCTTCTGGCTTTAAAAAGCGCGCAACAGTTTGCCCAACCCGTGAAAAACCACAAATAACGACATGATTTTGATACAAGGGACTACTAGTAGCAGGCTGTTGCCAATACTGCCCAGCATGGCTTAAAAGGCCGAGTTTTTTAAGAATGAGCGGTGTTTTTTCGATAAGATAAGGCGTTAGCGCCATTGAAAGTACGCCAACTGCAATTAAAAACGAAGCTTGCTCTGAGCTTATCAACAAGTGCTGCGAAGCAAGTGCAATTAAAACAAAGCCAAATTCCCCCATTTGCCAAAGCATAATGCCCGCCGATACGGCATCTTGCTTACGCTCCCCCATCACTTGCGCCGCAATCGCGAGCACCGCAATTTTAAATAGCAATAAGCCAACTAATACGATGATGATCCAATACCAGCTATTAAGCACATAAAGCACATCTAGCTGCATACCGACGGTCACAAAGAATAGCCCCATTAATATGTCGCGAAACGGTCTAATGTCGGCTTCTAGTTGGTGACGATAATGACTTTCACCTAACATCATGCCGGCTAAGAATGCGCCTAACGCCATCGATAAGCCAAATAGGTAAGTCAAGCCTGCGGCAAACAAGGCAACCAATAAAGTCGTTAGCATAAATAGCTCATCGGTTCTTACCAGCGCTATTTCACTAAATACTTTAGGCAAAATCCATTTACCTATACCAAACAATAAAACACACACTAAAGCGCCTTTAGTAAGTGCAAAAGCCAGTGCGCCGACAATTTCTTCAGAGCCACTTTGAGCCAGTAAAGGATAGACAATGAGTAAAGGGACAACGGCAATATCCTGAAACAGCAACACCCCTATTGCCAATTGGCCGCGGCGCTGGTTTAAGTCTCCTGATTCTTTAAGTAACTTAACCACCACAGCCGTTGAAGACAGCGCCATTAAACTGGCAATGGTAAAACTATTTAAAAGGCTGTGCTCTAGCAGCAGTAAAATAAGCATAAACACAATGCTGGTTACCACCACCTGCAAGGAGCCAAGGCCAAATACAATATTGCGCATTGCCATTAAACGCGGCAATGAAAACTCAAGCCCTAAGCTAAACAGTAAAAAGACAATGCCAAGCTCGGCAACAAAGTGCATTTCATGACTTTGTGCCATCCAGCCAATACCATGACTCCCCGCCAGCACGCCGGTGGCAAGATAAGCAAGAATAGGTGGTAAACCAATTCGTTTGAAGAACCAAACAAATAATACGGCAGCGACGAGCAAGCCAAACACTTGAATCAGCACATTTTGCAAGCAATAAACTCCCTTCTACTTGATGATAAAGCTGTACCCTCCTTTAAATATAGCAACCTTCTGTTTTTCAGCCAGTTTAAAAATGTGGCACAAATCTCGCTATGTAGGAGTATCTAAACACTCCGGGGGGAGAATTATCATGGAAAATGTCCATATTTTGACGCAGCGGGTGTCTGCGCGAGGCGAGTTTCTGCCGTTTTCGGCAGAGCATTACCGAATAAGTGAACCGAATAGTCCACATGACTTGGTCGCGAGGTTACAAACCACGTTATCAATCGAAGGTATTTTGACGATTTTTGCAGAGCACGCAAAGCAATTGATCAATTTATCTGGATTACAATTCCAATCTGCACTCGGAGTGTCACAAAGCGTTGGTAGCGATACCAGTCAAACGCCGTATTCTTTTGATTTAGATATCGAAAGTGAACGACTAGGGCAGCTAATTTATTTTAGCCAATTCCCTATGGGTAAAGCGATTGAAGCAAAATTAAAGCAGCTACATACAGCTTTAGTTTACCCACTGCGTAATGCACTTATGTATAACCGTGTTTTACGTTTAGCGACTAAAGATGCTTTAACCGGCTTAAATAATCGTAGTCAATTTAATGACAGCTTGGCACAAAAGCTAGAACGTTGCCGCCGTCAACATCGCCCATTTAGTTTAATGCTGCTTGATTTAGATAACTTTAAACAAGTAAACGATAACTTTGGTCATAAAATTGGCGATGATGTGCTGCAAGAATTTGCCAATGTATTACGCAGTAGTGTGCGCGGTACCGACTCAATTTTCCGCTTTGGTGGAGATGAGTTTGCATTGTTAATTGACGATCCTGAATTTACCACTAATAAAGTGATTGCCGATCGTATTATGAGCTTGGTTTCTCAATCTGGTTTGATGACACAGTATGATGTTACATCAAGTATTGGTTATACACTCGCCAATAACCAAGACTGCGAAAACGAAGTGTTTGCCCGTGCTGACAAAGGTCTTTATAAGGCAAAAGCAGCTGGAAGAAATTGCGCAAGAGCATTTTAATAAAAAGAAAGCCTAGCATCCCCCGCTAGGCTTTTTTATTCATAAATTTATAACCAAGTAATACCAACCAAAAACCACAGAAAAAGCCACTTAGTAAGTAAAGTAAGGCAGCCATGGTGGTAAGGGGTGATACCATCACTAATGCCAAAGGCGTTAGCACGCCCAATATAAAGAAAATACCGCCTTTACCTGACCAGTAACCTAGTAGCAATAACGAGCAAACAAGGCCGCCAGCAAGCGCATAAAAAAGTGTGTTTATTGTCAGTTCTGTATAAGCAAAACCAGCAATAACAGCCACTAACACCGACAGCAAAAAGCCAAGTGGTGCTTTATTAACTAGTGATAAACCAACATGTGGTTGTTCACTCATAAAGTGTCTCCCATAGAATTCCATCATCAACACTGTGCTGCTCACTAACAAAGTAGCCAACAACTTGCACAAGTTGATCGTTATAAAAAATAAGTGGTGTCTGCGCACGTAACCAAGGAGCTACTTTGGCATCTTTAAACCAATGCTTTAAGGTGTTTGAGCCTGGTTTATGCAATGGTTTGATACGCGCTTGCGGCCTATTAAATTCAACCCGTACCTGCTCATCCTGCCGTGGTTTTCTAATACCCTTGCCCTGTTTCACGGCTAGCGTTCGGCCATCTGTCAGTACAATGCTCTGCAAAGTTATATCCATCGCCTCAGGTATTGCCTGCTCTTTCACAAAGTACCAATGCTGCTGATGACGACGAACATCACCGCTTTGCAGACAAATTTTTAGCTGGGCATCGGCTTTGGCCGTTAAACCTTGCTCAATAATTTGCTGTAGCTGATTTTCTGAAGGCAGTTGATGGGTAAACTGATTCAGCCACGCACGCACAAGGTTTGCTTGTCTAGGCTGGCTAAAGGGCGCAATTGCCAGGCAACTTAACCCACCCTGCGCATTTTGACACTGTGCAAGGTCACTTTGCGTATATTCATCAAGTAGCGTTTGCTGTTTCTGTAACAGTCGAATACTTCGCGCTGCACTTTTTTCAAACCCTTGAAAACGCTCCGTTAAAATAGGCATAACCTGATGACGTAAAAAATTACGGTCAAAGCGTTCATCAATATTTGAGTCATCGGTGATATGCGAAATAGCAAATTCATCAGCAAACTGTTCAATTTGCTCACGAGTAATATTAATCAGCGGTCTAAAACATAATCGCCCAGATGCTAATAAGCGCTGTTGTTGCATTGACGCTAAACCCTGTAAGCCTGAACCGCGTTTTAGGCGAAGTAAGAAGGTTTCAAGTTGATCATTCAAGTGCTGGCCAAGTAATAATACGCTACCTGACATACAGTTTTCGTCGAGGGCTTGGTATCGAGCCTCTCGCGCTTGTGCTTCGAGTGAAGTACGCGAGCGCTGCTGAATTTCAACCTGCACGGCTTTAAATGCGACATCGATCTCTTCACACAGCGATTGGCAAAATCCTTGCCATTCAGAGGCATGCTTACTCAAACCATGATTAACATACACAGCTTCAAGCTTAAGCTCAGAGTACTGCTGTTGAGCTTGCTTCATCAAATGTAATAACACTACCGAGTCAACACCACCCGATAAGGCAACACTAAAGCGGCTGTGCTGAGCGGTCAGCAAAGGCTGTAGTTGTGCTAAAAAATGGTGAAATAAATCTGATGTTTGCATTAAAAACCAATGGGTATACAAGCGTCTGTGTTATCGGCATTATAAAACAAAAAAAGCCGCAAAAGCGGCTTTTTTCATTTATAAGCTGTGTTTAGCAATAACCAAACGACATTAAACGTTTATAACGCTGATCAAGCATTTCATCAGTTGAAAGGCTTTGTAAGTCAGCAAGGTCACGCTTAAGTTGGTTTTTAAGGTTACGCGCCATCGCATCGTAATTACGATGTGCGCCACCTAGCGGCTCATCAATGACGTTGTTGATTAAATCAAGCTCTTTAACACGTGCAGCTGTTACACCCATTGCTTCTGCAGCTAATGGTGCTTTATCTGCACTTTTCCATAAGATTGATGCACAACCTTCTGGCGAAATTACAGAGTAAGTGCTGTATTGCAACATGTTAACGCGGTCACCCACACCAATAGCCAATGCACCACCAGAACCACCTTCACCAATTACAGTACAGATAGTTGGTACTTTTAACGCTGCCATCACTTTAAGGTTACGTGCAATTGCTTCACTTTGACCACGCTCTTCAGCGCCAACACCTGGGTATGCACCTGGGGTGTCGATAAATGTCATGATAGGCATTTTGAAACGCTCAGCCATTTCCATTAGGCGTAATGCTTTACGGTAACCTTCTGGCTTTGGCATACCAAAGTTGCGTTTAATTTTTTCAGCTGTGTCACGCCCTTTTTGCTGGCCAATAACCATCACTGGTTGACCTTCAAAACGTGCAACACCACCTAAAATAGCTGGGTCGTTAGCAAAAGTACGGTCGCCTGCTAGTTCGTCAAATTCCGTGAAAATGCGCTCGATGTAATCACGAGTATAAGGACGCAACGGATGACGGGCTAACTGAGAAACCTGCCAAGCACCTAATTCAGAGAAAATTTTCTCTTTCATTTCAGCACTTTTTTCTTTTAATCGACTGACTTCCTCTTCTAATCCAAGGTCTAATTCGCCAGCGCGGCTTACATTTTGTAATTCTTCAATTTTTGCTTCTAATTCTGCGATTGGAAGCTCAAAATCAAGATAATTGAGGCTCATGCTCTAAACTACCTAATTAATTAAATTCTAGTTCTACATCTTGCGCCGCCATCAGCGATAACTTATGAATTAAGTCATCACTCGGCGTAACACACCATTCGGTTCCTAAGGTAATCTCAGCCAACGCATCCGGACGTTGATAGAATACTTTAATAGGACAAGTACCAAACTTATAAGGTTCCAGTACTTTTTGTAAATTATCGAAGAAGTTCGCCTCGATTTGCACCATGTTCAAGGTCATTTTAATCGCTTTTATACGTTTTTCACGTGCCTCAGCGATGGTGCATATGTCTCTAGCGGTCATTGTAATGCCACCGGAGAAGTTATCAAAGCTGACCTGTCCAGATATTACCAAGATATTGTTTACTTGCAGCAAATCTTGGTACATTTCAAACTGTTCTGGGAATAAGCGTACATCAATACGGGCACTCTTGTCATCTAAAGTTATAAGACCCCAACGATTTCCCTTTTTGTTAATCAGTGTACGCGCTGCAATCACTAAGCCCGCAGCCGTTGACTGCACATCGCGATTAGTTGGCTGTAAATCGACGAGTTTTCCTGACGTATAATACTTTAACTCTTTACGATACTGATTAATTGGGTGACCCGTTAAATACAGACCTAAAGTTTCTTTTTCACCATCTAACCACTCATTATCGGTTAATGGCGTTGCTTTTTTAAACGCTTGCTCAACTTCGTCAGGTTCAACAGCCAGTAAGCCAAATAAGTCACTTTGACCAATTGCTTCAGCCTTATGATGTTGCTCAGCTGATTTCATTGCATCTGGCAAACTTGCTAATAAAGTAGCACGTGCAGGCTGTGTTTTTTCAGGGCCTAACTGATCTAAGGCGCCGGCGTATATCAGCTTTTCAACAACCCGTTTGTTTAAACGTTTTAAGTCAACACGGGCACAAAAATCGAATAAGTCTTTGAACGGACCACCTTGGCTTCGGGCTTCTAAAATGGCATCAACCGGACCTTCACCTACCCCTTTAATCGCACCGATACCGTAAACAATCTCACCTTGTAGATTAACCGTAAACTTGTACTCACCGGCATTTACATCCGGCGGTAACAAGATCAGTTTCATGTTTTCACATTCATCTACCAAGGTAACAATTTTATCGGTGTTATCCATATCCGCCGACATTACCGCAGCCATAAATTCTGCTGGGTAGTGGGTTTTCATCCACAACGTTTGATACGACACTAAAGCATAAGCAGCTGAGTGAGATTTATTAAAACCATAACCTGCGAATTTCTCTACCAAGTCGAAGATTTTCATTGCAAGTTCGCCGTCAACTCCGTTATTAACAGCTCCTTCTTCGAAGGTTGAACGTTGCTTTGCCATCTCCTCTGGCTTTTTCTTACCCATCGCACGACGCAGCATGTCAGCGCCACCTAGCGTATAACCAGCCAGTACCTGCGCAATCTGCATTACCTGTTCTTGATAAAGAATGATACCATAGGTCGGTTCTAGAATGGGTATCAAGCTATCGTGTTGCCACTGCACATCAGGATAAGATAACTCTTCGCGGCCATGCTTACGGTCGATAAAGTTATCTACCATGCCTGATTGCAATGGACCAGGGCGGAATAGTGCTACCAGTGCGATCATATCTTCGAAGCAGTCGGGTTTTAGACGACGAATAAGATCTTTCATACCACGGGATTCGAGCTGGAATACCGCGGTGGTTTCGGCGCGAAGTAGTAACTCAATACTTGGCTTATCATCAAGTGGAATAGCGTTGATATCAACCGGCTCTTTACCCTCTCGGGCTAAGCGCTCATTGGTCATATCAAGCGCCCACTGTAAGATGGTGAGTGTTCTTAGCCCTAAGAAGTCGAACTTAACTAAGCCTGCCGTCTCAACGTCGTTTTTATCAAATTGAGTAACCGGGAATTTACCTTCATCATCACAATAAAGAGCGGCAAAGTCAGTGATTGTGGTGGGTGATATTACAACACCACCAGCATGCTTACCGGCGTTACGTGTACAGCCTTCAAGGATGCGACACATATCAATAAGCTCTTTGACCTCTTCATCACCGTCGTAGGCTTCTTGTAAACGCGGCTCAACATCAAACGCTTTAGCCAAGGTCATGCCCGGATCCCCCGGTACTAGTTTTGAAATACGGTCAACAAAGCCGTAAGGGTGACCAAGTACACGGCCTACGTCACGGATAACCGCTTTTGCAGCCATGGTACCAAAGGTGATGATCTGAGATACCGCGTCACGGCCATAAAGCGCTGCTACGTGATCAATTACCTCATCACGCCTATCCATACAGAAATCGACGTCGAAATCGGGCATTGAAATACGTTCAGGGTTCAAGAAACGTTCGAATAGTAAGTCAAATTCGAGTGGATCGAGGTCGGTAATTTTTAGTGCGTAAGCAACCAATGAACCCGCACCCGAACCACGCCCTGGACCTACCGGAATATTGTTATCTTTACTCCACTGAATGAACTCCATTACGATCAAGAAGTAACCCGGGAAACCCATTTGGTTGATTACGTCGAGCTCTATTTTCAGACGCTCATCATACTCACCACGTTTTTCTTTACGCTCTTGCTCATCGGGGAATAAAAACTGAAGACGCTCTTCAAGACCATCTTCAGAGACCTTCACCAAGAAGTCTTCAATTTTCAGCGAACCGGTTGGGTAATCTGGTAAGAAGTAAGTTCCGAGCTGCACGGTCACATTACAGCGCTTAGCAATTTGAACGGTGTTTTCTAACGCTTCGGGAATATCGCTGAATAGCTCAGCCATTTGATCAGCTGTTTTAAGGTATTGCTGCTCAGAAAACCGTTTTGGTCTACGTTTGTCATCCAAGGTGTAACCATCATGGATTGCCACGCGGATTTCATGAGCTTCAAAGTTCTCTGGTTTTAAAAACACCACTTCGTTCGTTGCCACCACAGGCAACTGCTCTTTTGCAGCAAGCTCAACAGCTAAGTGCAAATAGTCTTCTTCTAAAGCACGTTCAGTACGAATAAGCTCAATGTAGTAATGATCGCTAAAATGTTGTTTATAAAAGCTAACCACAGACTCGATAAGAGCTGGGTTGCCTTTTAATAATGCTTTACCTAAATCGCCATCTTTTGCGCCTGATAATAAAATCAACCCGCTTTTGTGCTCCACCAGCCATTCACGGTCAACCACTGGGCGATGAAATAAATGCCCTCGTTGGTATGCTTTAGAGATCAATAAAGTGAGGTTTTTATAGCCTTCGTTATCTTTCGCTAAGATGGTAATTCGGCTAGGTTCATCTTCAAACTCAGGGCTTCTTAGCCAAAAATCAGCACCAACAATAGGCTTAATACCGGCACCATGGGCAGCGCCATAAAAACGTACTAAACCACACAAGTTCATTTGATCGGTGATAGCCAGCGCTGGCATTTGCAGCTCTTCTGCTTTAGCGACAATTGGCTTAGTTTTAGCTAGGCCATCCACCATAGAGAAATCTGAGTGAACACGTAAGTGAACAAATTGCGGCGCAGGCATTACAGTTGCTCTCCTTTTAACGCCAAAATGCGCTGAACAGGTTTAAAACTTTTACGATGCTCTGCAATTGCCCCGTATTGTTCAAGTGCTGCAAAATGTGCTTTAGTCGGATAGCCTTTATGGCCTGCAAAGCCATAGTCAGGATAACGCTTATCAAGCTCAATCATTTCTTCGTCGCGGGCAACTTTCGCTAAAATAGATGCCGCCGAAATCTCTTCGACGAGGCTATCGCCTTTTACAACCGCCTGTGCTGGCACAGTTAACTGGCTAGGCACTCGATTACCATCAATAAAAACAAACTCAGGTTTTACACTTAAGCCTTCAACTGCGCGGCTCATCGCGAGCATAGTAGCGTGTAAAATGTTTAACTCGTCAATCTCAGTTGGGCTACAGCGACCAATGGCATAGCACAGGGCTTTTTCTTTTATTTCTGCGGCTAATAATTGGCGTTTTTTATCTGATAACTTTTTAGAATCAGCTAACCCGTCAATGGGGTTATTCGGGTCAAGTATTACCGCAGCGGTAACAACATCACCTACTAATGGGCCTCGGCCAACTTCATCTACACCAGCAATATAATTAACATTCGGTCGTTCAATTTGCATTTAGTAACTCCGCGACTGCTGCTGCAGCTTGTTCATTGGCATTTAATCTAATGTCTTTATGTATAGCTAAAAAGCGCGCTTTTAGTTCGCTGTTATCGGTATTTAACATAGGTGTTAGCGCTGCAGATAAGTTTTCAACACTACACTCAGTTTGTAAGTATTCTGGAACGAGCTCTTCGTCGGCTAATAAATTAGGCAACGAGAAATACTTAATATTAAAAGTGAATAACGTTTTGAAAATCCAGTAACTGAGTGGCTTAATTTTGTAGCCCACAACCATCGGCTTTTTATACAGCATACCTTCAAGTGTTGCGGTACCTGAGGCAAGTAAAATGGCATCAGCAGCTTGCATTGCAAGATTTGACTGGCCGTCCAATAATTGCAGTCTTAGATCTGGGGCTGTTTTTTCTAAAATCTCACAAAATTGTGCTTTTCGTTTTTCATTGACTAACGGCACCACAATTTTAAGGTCAGGATTTTGCGCTTGTAATTTCGCCGCCGTTTGAATATAGGTTTCGCTTAAAAGCCCCACTTCAGAACCACGGCTACCTGGAAGTAATGCAAGCACTTTGTCAGTTTGTGCTAAGCCAAGCTGATTACGGGCCTCAGTTTGGTCATGCTCAAGAGCAATATCATCAGCCAGTGTGTGGCCCACAAACGTACAAGGTACATCGTGCTTATCGTAAAAGGCTTTCTCGAACGGTAAAAGTGCCAGCACTAAATTAGTGGCAGCACTGATTTTATGTATACGTTTTTCACGCCACGCCCACACTGACGGGCTAACATATTGAATCGTTTTGATTCCTGCGTCTTTTAACGGTTTTTCAACACGTAAGTTAAAGTCAGGCGCATCAATGCCAATAAATACATCTGGTGGGTTGTCGATAAAATGCTGCACCAGTTGTTTGCGTATTTTAAGTAGGCGCGGTAATCGACCAAGTACTTCAACCAAGCCCATTACTGATAATTCGTCCATATCGAATAATGTATTGCAACCAGCCGCTTGCATACGCGGGCCAGCAATGCCCTCAAAAATGGCATCTGGAAAACGGCGTTTAAGTGCTTTTATTAGCCCTTCACCTAAAATATCACCTGATAACTCACCTGCCACCAAGGCAATACGTAACGGCTTTGTTTGTTCTTTCATTCGTTGATAATTCGCAACTTTTGGCACTAATAAAAATGAGTTTACCGTGTTTTAGCAGTCGGATAAATGTCACAGAGTTAATAAATACTAGAAATCGAAATTAGCATGGCGACTTGCTCAATGGTTAAGCACTTTTTTTGCATCTGCAGGCTGCGGGTTTGTTGGCCACTTTATAAAAAGATTTTATAAAAGAATTAAATAGGCCATAGCAACAGGACTTTTTATAACGATTAAATATTTGAAACTTTAGAGCTTTATCTCTAATCTGTAGAAAAGATGAGCAGGATTAATTCATCTTTATTTCGTATTTTCCTATTGACTAAAATGAATACAAGTTTAATATTCACAAAGTTTCAATAATTACTGAAACTTCATAACCAATAATTTGTCGTGTCTACCGCACCCGCTAACAAGGAGCTAAACGATGATAGATGAAACATTTGTGGATCTATCGCGATTGCAATTTGCAATCACTGCCCTATTTCACTTCCTATTTGTTCCCCTTACCTTAGGTATGACGTGGATTTTGGTGATCATGGAATCCGTTTACGTGATGACAGGTCGCGAAATTTATCGTGATATGACTAAGTTCTGGGGTAAGTTGTTTGGTATTAACTTTGCGATTGGTGTGGCCACGGGTCTAACCATGGAGTTTGAGTTTGGTACCAACTGGTCTTATTACTCTCACTATGTGGGCGATATTTTTGGCGCACCATTGGCGATTGAAGGCTTAATGGCTTTCTTCTTAGAATCAACCTTTGTGGGTATGTTCTTTTTAGGCTGGGAACGACTGACACGACGCCAACACCTAGCTGCAACCTTCTTAATGGCATTAGGTACTAACTTATCTGCGTTATGGATTTTAGTTGCCAATGGTTGGATGCAAAATCCGGTAGGTGCTGAATTTAATTACCAAACCATGCGTATGGAAATGACTAGCTTTGCTGAACTGGTATTTAACCCGGTTGCACAAGTTAAGTTTATTCACACCGTATCAGCAGGTTATGTTGCAGCATCTATGTTTGTACTTGGTATTAGTAGCTGGTACATCTTAAAAGGCCGCGACCTTGCTTTTGCTAAGCGCTCATTCTCGGTCGCTTCAGGCTTTGGTTTAGCGTCTATTCTGTGTGTGATTTTACTTGGTGATGAATCTGGCTACGAAGTTGGCGAGGTACAAAAAGTAAAACTCGCAACCATTGAAGCTGAGTGGCACACCGAAGAGGCCCCAGCTGCATTTACGCTAGTCGGTATTCCTGACTCTGAAGAGCAAGTTACTCACGCCGCTGTAAAAATCCCCTATGCACTGGGTATCATTGCGACTCGCTCTATTGACGAGCAAGTAACGGGCATTAAAGATCTTGAAGAACAGCACGAAGTGCGTATTCGTAATGGCATAATTGCATACGAATATTTAGAAAAACTTCGTGGTGGTGAAGACACCCCAGAAAACATTGCAAAATTTGATACTTTAAAAGCAGACCTTGGCTACGGTTTGCTGCTTAAGCGCTATACCCCTAACGTGGTAGATGCAACAGAAGAAGACATTCAAAAAGCAGTGAAAGACTCATTTCCTCAAGTCGGCCCTATGTTCTGGTCATTTAGAATCATGGTTGGCTGTGGTGTGATTATGCTTGGCGTATTTGTTCTCGCGTTTTATTACAACGCACACCGCATTATTGAGCAAAAGCGCTGGTTATTATGGGCTGCGGTATGGAGTATTCCTCTGCCTTGGATTGCCATTGAATTTGGTTGGATTGTTGCGGAGTACGGCCGCCAACCGTGGGCAATTTCGGAAATTCTACCGACCTTCTTGGCAACCTCGTCACTCACGGTGAATGACTTATTGATTAGTATTACTGGTTTCTTAGTTTTCTATACAGGTCTTGCTGCTGTAGAAGGCTGGCTGATGCTGCGCTTTATTAAACAAGGCCCAAGCTCACTTCATACCGGTAAATATCACCATGAACTTGCTAAAGCGGATTCACTTGCAAGCCAAGGAGCTCAGTCATGATTTTTGATTACGAAACACTCAAACTAATTTGGTGGCTGTTAATTGGTGTCTTACTGATTGGCTTTGCAGTGACCGATGGTATGGACATGGGTGTGGCAATTTTGCTTCGCCTAGTTGGTAAAACCGATGTTGAACGCCGTACAGTTATTAACACCATTGGCGCTCACTGGGATGGTAACCAAGTTTGGTTCATTACCGCTGGGGGCGCACTGTTTGCAGCTTGGCCTATGGTATACGCAGCTGCGTTCTCAGGCTTCTACTTTGCTATGATGCTGGTGTTATTTGCGTTATTTTTCAGACCGCTAGGTTTTGATTATCGCTCAAAAATAGAATCACCACGCTGGCGTAATAACTGGGATTGGGGCCTATTTGCAGGCAGCTTTATTCCGGCTCTGGTATTTGGTGTGGCATTCGGTAACCTATTATTAGGTGTGCCTTATCATATCGACGACCTATTGCGTGTTAGTTATCAAGGTTCATTCTTTGCGTTATTAAACCCGTTTGCCATTGTTGTTGGCCTAGTAAGCGTACTGATGCTGGTTGGTCACGCAGGTATGTGGTTACAACTTCGTACTGATGCAGAAGTCGCTAAACGCTCAGCACAATATGGTCAATATGCACTGATGGCGTTTATTGTGTTGTTTGCCTTAGCAGGTGTGTGGGTATCGCAAATTGACGGTTATAAAATCGTTAGCATGGGTGATACTCAAGGCTTTGCAAACCCGCTTGCTAAAACAGTCACGCAGGCACCAGGCGCATGGCTTGATAACTATACAAAAATGCCATTAACCATACTGTTTCCTGCCCTAGCATTCGTGATGGCGGCACTGGCAATTGTGTTATCTAAATTACAAAAACCAGCAATGGCCCTGATCGCATCAAGCTTAATGCTTGCAGGCGTAATTTTAACTGCTGGTATGTCAATGTTCCCGTTTGTAATGCCTTCGAGCAACAACCCTAATATTAGTTTAACTATGTGGGATGCAGTTTCGAGCCATATGACACTTAACGTGATGTTTATCGCTGCGGTTATTTTTGTACCACTTATTCTTATCTACACAACATGGTGTTATGTGAAGATGTGGCGCAAAGTAACCATCAGTGAAATTGAAAACAACACGCACGGTAGCTATTAAGGAGATTTAAATATGTGGTATTTTGCCTGGATTTTAGGTGTTCTATTAGCCTGTACACTTGGGGTGATCAACGTAATGTGGTACGAATTTCACCAACATAAAGATTCGATTGCTGATGATGAGCTAGAGCTGTACGCGAGACTCAAAAACACTGATGACAACTAAACCCCGACCAAATCGCGCGCAGCAGCAAACGCTGCGCGCTTTTTTAAAGCAGTATAGCCAGTCCGCTTCAGGACTTCTTAAATTAAGCATTAGTCTGGGCACACTCAACGCCCTTTTAATGATTGCCTCTTGTTACCTTCTTGCAAACGCGGCTCATCAAGTCATGTTTGAACAAGCAAACTTGCAAGCCGTAAGCCCATTATTATGGCCGTTGGCAGGGCTAATTATAGTTCGCGCGTTGTTGGTTGCGCTAAGTGAACGGGTGAGTAACCTCGCCGCGTTAAAAATAAAGAACGTGATGCGTAATACACTGCTAGAAAAGCTCAGCAAACTTGGGCCAGCCTACAGTGAACAAAAAGGTCATGGCGCAACACTTAACACCTTACATAATGGGGTTGAAGCACTGCATCAATATTACGCCAACTACATTCCAAGTGTGGCTTACAGTGCGCTCATTCCATTAGCGATATTGGTAGTGATTTTTCCAACCGATTACAAAGCAGGCCTCATATTCCTTTTAACTGCCCCACTGATCCCCTTTTTTATGATTTTAGTGGGTCATAAAGCGGAGCAGTTAAACCAAGACCGCTGGCAACAGCTAGCGGTACTTGGCAATTACTTTTTTGACCGATTACAAGGCTTGACTCAACTCAAGCTCTTTAATGCAACCAAGCGTGAGCTAAATAGCATCAGTCAGATTTCTGATGATTACCGCGGTGCTACTATGGGGGTATTGAAAGTCGCCTTTTTATCGTCTTTCGCCCTTGAGTTTTTAGCCACCATTAGTGTGGCACTTGTTGCCGTTATCATTGGCTTTAGATTGTTTTTTGGTACGCTCGATTTTGCCACTGGATTTGTGGTGTTACTACTGGCCCCTGAATTTTACTTACCACTTCGACAAATGGGCACTCATTATCATGCAAAACTCGAAGGGATCAGCGCCGCAGCTGATATGGTCGACATAATCAATCAAAGCGATGTTGATGAACATGTCGGGTCATCTAAACTTAAGTTACCGCTAAAAGACATACAGCTGAATGCACTTACCTTTCACTACCCAGAAACAAACGAGGGGGTAACTGATATCAACTTAAGCCTGCCAAGCACAGGCTTAATTGCCTTTGTGGGTGAAAGTGGCTCGGGTAAAAGTACCTTGTTTGATTGCCTATTGGGCTTTCATCATCAAGCCAACAATGCCATTAGCATTAACGGGCAACCACTGAGTGATACTGCATTAGCTGATTGGCAAGCAAAGCTGGCGTGGATCCCACAACACGCCACGTTATTTTATCGGACCGTTGCAGAGAACCTGCGTTTAGCTAAACCTGATGCAAGCCAAGCAGAACTCGATGAAGCAGCGAGTAAAGCAGGTGCACTTGAATTTATTACAGCCTTACCTGATGGCTTTAACACCTTGCTCGGTGAACAAGGAGAAGGCCTCTCTGGTGGGCAAAAGCAGCGCATAGCCCTTGCCCGTGCATTTTTGAAGAATGCCCCTGTGCTAATGCTAGATGAGCCTACCGCTCACTTAGACAGCCAAACCGAGCATTTAATCAACCAAGCGATCCGCGATTATGCAAAAGACCATTTAGTGCTGGTTATTGCTCACCGACTGAATACGGTTAAACACGCCGACAATATTTACGTTATGCAACAAGGTCACATTGTTGAAGCTGGTCAGTACCAGCAACTCACTAAGCAAGCTGGCCTATTTGCTAAACTGGTGAGCCAAGGTGACGCCAATGAATAACTTTATACGTCTATTAAAACTGTGCAAACCTCATACTGGCATGCTGCTTTTAGGGGCTTTTTTAGCAAGCTTAACGGTACTTGCTAATGTCGGATTGCTTGCAATTTCGGGCTGGTTTCTAGCAGCCATGGCAGCGGCGGGAATCGCTAGTGTGCAAATGAATTACTTTACCCCTGCTGGGGTTATCCGCTTTTTAGCTATCGTGCGCACAGCATCTCGTTACGGTGAGCGGATGATAACTCATAACGCCACCTTCTTATTACTAAGCGAAATTCGCGTAAACATGTTCATGACTCTAAGCCAGCTAAACAACGTTGACTTAGCAATGACGCGTAGTAGCGATTTATTTAACCGCCTACAGAACGATGTCGATGCGCTGGATAAATTTTACCTCAATGTACTGCTGCCGATTATTGTCGCTCTGATCAGCATTCCTATCGTGATGGCCTTCATGGCTATGTATAATGCTGAGGTTGCATTAATGTGCTTTACTTCGCTGATGATTATTGGCGTCCTGCTTCCCGCATTGTTAAGCCATAAGCTTCACCAACAAGCGGATACCGAAACCCAGCTCTCCGCAGAGCTAAGAGCTGAACTAGCTGATACACTATCAGGTGCCAGAGAGCTTGCTGTCTATCAAGCACACGCGGCGCAATTAGTGCATTGTGATTCACTCAGTAAACAATACAACAACCAGCTCTATAATCGCCACAAAGCCGTGGCAAATAGTAATGGTTTAAGCACTTTAGTGATCCAACTCACCATGCTGGTCAGTGTATTTATGATAATCCCGCTAGTTGCAATGGGGACCATGAAAAACGTTGAACTGGCGATGCTCGCGTTATTTGTACTAGCAAGTTTTGAAACCGTGCTTACCCTGCCTACTGCATTTATTGAATTGCCGCTTACTTTAAGTGCCGCAAAGCGACTGTTCGATCTTGAAGATAAACACAACAGCTTAGCCGAAAAACCAAACAACTTAGACGATCAGTTAGCAAACCAATTAGCGGATCAATCTGGACTTGGCCTTGAGATAAGCGAGGTCAATTACCAATACGCGGGTGCAAAAAGCAAAGCCCTTAGCAATATCAATTTTACAATTGCACCAGGCAGTAAAGTTGCCCTAGTCGGTGCCAGTGGCAGTGGCAAAACCACTCTAGTTAACTTACTCACTGGCCTTTGGCCGCTGCAATCAGGCTCATTAAAGATCACTACCAAACTAGATACCTTTGAACTTGAAAGCTTAAGCACTGCAACACGCTTTAAGCAGCTAACGATAGTTGCCCAGCAGCATCATATTTTTGATGGCACGCTACGTGAAAATCTTCGCTATGCAGCTTTTGATGCGACAGATGAGATGCTTATTGAAGCCTGTGAACACGCTGAACTTGGCTCTTGGCTTAGTAACTTAAAAGATGGGCTAAACACTCGTTTAGGCACCGCAGGCAGAAAGCTTTCTCATGGTCAGTCACGCCGTATTGCCATTGCTCAAGCTCTATTAAGGCAAGGTAATTTAATCATTCTGGATGAACCAACAGAGAGCTTAGATAATCACACTAAGCAAAACTTGCTGACTACAGTTGAGAGAATATGGGCAGATAAAACCATGCTGACCATTACCCACGACCCAGCAATGCTAAGTCGTGTTGATAAGGTTATTTGGTTAGAGCAAGGACAAGTAAGAGCCTTTGCGAGTCATGCTGAATTAGTGGCGAATGAAGCCGACTACGTAGAGCTTATTACCCGCTTTTAATCGAGCCGCTCAACGGTGACGTCAATCACACCTTGCTTTACTGAGGCAATTTGTGAAAACGCCATTTTTGATAAATCGATAATTCGACCGCGGATAAATGGGCCGCGGTCATTAATAGTCACAATCACACTTTTATTGTTAGCAATATTAGTAACTTTTACTCTGCTACCAAAGCCAAGCGTTTGATGAGCCGCGCTCAATGCCTGTTGATTAAACACTTCACCACTTGCTGTCGTTCGGCCGTGATATTTATCAGCGTAATAACTGGCTTTGCCTTTTTCTATTGCTCCTTTAGATACCGAAGGCGCACTACTACAACCACTTAAAATTAAGCTTAACAATGCAAAGACGATGAGTTTATTCATATTACTAGTTCCTTTTTGCCATGAAGATAACAAGCACTGACTTAGCAAAACCTGAACTATACCAACTTACCTAATTAAGCGAATGAGTATAAAAACAAAAAAGCCACCTTACGGTGGCTTTTATAGAAGTTCGCTTATGATTAGCGAATAATTCCGCGCTCAGAGCTTTTCACGAAGTCTATCATCAGCTGAACAGCTGGGTACTTCGCAGCATCTTCACGTAGCTCAGCGATTGCTTCTTCAACACCTAAGCTCTTACGATAAAGCGTTTTATATGCACGGCGTGTTGCCATGATTTCATCGCTCTCAAAGCCACGGCGTTTCATGCCTTCAGTATTGATTGCTACAGGGCCAGCCGGCGTACCAATGGTAGTTACAAATGGCGGTACATCTTTATTAACGCCTGAGTACATACCTACAAAGGCATGTGAACCAATTTTACAGAACTGGTGAACACCTGAGTTACCTGCAAGGATCACCCAGTCACCTACGTGTACGTGGCCAGCAACAGAGGCATTGTTAGCAAAAATAACGTTATCGCCCACAACTGCATCATGTGCAACGTGTGTGTAAGCCATAAATAAGTTGTTGCTACCAATTTTTGTTACACCTTGGTCTTGAATCGTACCACGGTGAATTGTCGCACACTCACGGATCACGTTGTTGTCACCAATGATCAGAGTCGTTGGCTCATTCGCGTACTTTTTGTCTTGGCAAGCTTCACCGACCGAAGCAAATTGGAAAATATGGTTACCAGAACCAATCGTCGATGGGCCTTTTACAACCACATGAGATTCGATGATACAGTTATCACCAATAGTTACATCGTTACCGATATAGCTGTAAGGGCCAACTGATACGTTATTTCCAAGTTTTGCACCTGGTTCGATTATCGCCGTAGGATGGATCACTATTAAAACTCTCTTCTCGCACACATGATTTCGGCAGTACACACTACTTTGCCGTCAACTTTTGCTTCTGCTGCAAATTTCCATATATTGCGGCGCTCTTTTACAAACTCTACATGCAAATGCATGGTATCGCCAGGTAATACCGGCTGTTTGAATCGCGCATTGTCGATCGCTGCGAATAAATATAGTTCGTTATCGCTACGATTTTCAACTGTCTTAAAGCCAAGTAAGCCAGTTGCTTGAGCCATTGCTTCTAAAATCAACACACCTGGAAAGATAGGTTGATTAGGAAAATGACCCGTAAAAATAGGTTCGTTCACTGTTACATTTTTAATCGCATGTAACGACTCGCCTGGCGTGTAATCAAGTACACGGTCAACAAGTAGCATCGGGTAACGATGCGGAAGTAAACTCAAGATATCCTGGATATCAAGACTATTTAATTCATTTGCCAAAATAGCATCCTTATTTGTCTTCAATATTGAGTGACTTAGTCAGTGACTCAAGTGCTTTAATGCGGTCTTTCATATCGCCAAGGTTACGGATATGGGCAATACTACGTCGCCATTCTTTGTTGGTTAGATGTGGCAAGCCTGAAGAATAAATTCCAGGTTCTGTGATTGCCTTAGTCACCATACTCATGCCGGTGATTATAGCACCATCGCATACGCTAATGTGACCATTAATTGCTACCATGCCGCCAATCTGACAATTCCTACCGATCACAGTGCTACCTGCAAACACAGAACAGCCAGCAACCGCTGTACCCGAACCGATCTCGACATTATGCGCTATTTGACATTGATTATCGATAATTACATTGCTGTGGATGATAGT
Organism: Pseudoalteromonas sp. S4492; assembly: GCF_005886115.1. Classification (NCBI taxonomy): domain Bacteria; kingdom Pseudomonadati; phylum Pseudomonadota; class Gammaproteobacteria; order Alteromonadales; family Pseudoalteromonadaceae; genus Pseudoalteromonas; species Pseudoalteromonas sp. S4492. The sequence goes on along the minus strand of NZ_PNCP01000004.1, from coordinate 259,171 downwards.
ATCGTCTAGTGCACCACGGTCAATCGTAGTAGACGCCCCTACCTCAACCTTATCACCGATGATTACTCGGCCAAGTTGTGGTATTTTCACCCATTCGCCACGCTCGTTGGCATAGCCAAAACCATCACTGCCCACAACCGTGTTCGCTTGGAATAAACAATCGCTACCAATTTCTACTTCATGGTAAACGCTTACATTTGCCCAAAGCTTAGTGCCTTGACCAATTTTTGCGTGCTCACCAATAAAACATCCTGGGCCAATCTGCACATCGTTTGCTATAACAGCGCCCGCTTCAATCACCACATTGGCAGCGATCGCGACATTATCGCCAATAGAGGCTGAATCGTGAATGACTGCACTTGGGTGAATCCCTGTCACAGCTGCACGCGGTGTGGTATCCATTAGCTGGGCAAGCTTGGCGTAACAAACATAAGGGTTAGCAACAATGAGTTTATTACCCGAAAAAAACTCAGCATCTGCCGGTGATAAAATCACCGCACTTGCTTGAGTATCTTCTAATTGCGAGCGATATTTCTTGTTCGCCAAAAATGCAATATGCCCATGTTGGGCATTTGCAAGTGTAGATATTTTTTTAATCTCTGTGGCGCCGTCACCTTGAAGGTCAGCGCCCAGAAGATCCGCTATCTGCGAAAGCGTGTAGTTTTGCATATATGATTTCTATTGCTTACTTACTTTTTCAACAACTTTGCTTGATAAGTCATCGACAGTTTTAGGGTTAACATAAATCGTTGTTTCTTTAACTTTAACTTCATCGAATTTGCCAGCTTTCGCTACTTCTTCGATTGCATCTAAGATTAGCTTTTGAACTTTAGCTAGTTCTTGGTTTTGACGCATTTTGATTTCTTGCTCTAAAGGACGACCTTTTTCAGCAAGTTGCTGCTGCATGCCTTGAATCTTAGTACGTAATTCTTCTTTTTGCTTGTCGCTCATCGTTGTTGCTTCACGCTTGAACTTTTCAGCTTCAAAACGGATATCACCTTGAAGTTTTTCTAGTTCTTGACGACGCTCTGAGAATTCAGCTTCTAAAGTTTGCTCTACTTTCGCCATTTGTGGGATTTGCTTGTAGATTTCTTGCATATCAACGATACCTACTTTGTGCGCGAATGCGTTAGTAGATAGACCCATAGATAAAGTAGCAAGTAGTGCAAAAGCTGTTGATTTAATTGATTTATTCACGAAAAAACTCCTTTAGAATGTATTACTAATGTTAAAGCTGATGGTCTTCGTATCGTCATCTTCTTCTTTTTGCAATGGATACGCAAAACTGATCAGCATTGGACCCATCGGAGAGATCCATTGTAGAGAAAGACCAGTTGAAACCCTAAAACGCATCGGATCTGAGTAATCATCCAATTTTGCACGCTCGTCTGTAGAAAGGTTTTGATAACGGTCAATATTAAACTCTGTATCCCATACGTTTGCAGCATCTACGAAGAAGCTAGTACGTACAGAGCTGGTGTTTTCTTCATCTAAGAAAGGTGTTGGAACAATAAGCTCCATCCCTGCTACCGCTTTGGCGTTACCACCAATTCGGCCTGCTGTTTGAAGTTGGTCAAACTCTGACGCACCACCAATACTACCTGTTGTAGTACCATCAGGTAATGGTGTACCAGGAATACTTTGCGGATAACGTGATACAGCTCGTGGAAGAATCGTATTTCGGTCAAAGCCACGTAGTTCCATTTCAGTAATTCTGAAGAACTCTTGGAACGGCAGTGTTTGGTCATAACCATTGGTTGTACCATAACCATTACCATAACCAAGTGCTGCACGCGTTGAGAATACCCAGCGGTGGTCATTACTGATTGGCCAGTAAAAACGCGAGTCATAATTTAGCTTAAAGTACTGTAAATCTGAGTTCGGCGTTGTCGCTGTTAAGTTAAGCGACTGACGTGAACCTGCTGTTGGGAATAAACCACGGTTAACAGTTACACGCGACCAACCTGCACTTAACTCGTACTTAGTAAAGTCGAAGCCCGCATCTGGGTTATCTGGATCTAAGAAAGTTTCACGAATTACACGTGTTTGCTCGTATTCTGCAATATCAGATAACTCTTCTTGCACCCAACGAACACCAAAGTTAATACGGTTTACTGCATCGATTGGGAAACCGATGTTAGTACCAATACCATAACTCTTCGATTTATAGTCGATTAGGCTGAATTTACTCGCATCATAGTTACTGTAGAAGATACTGCTACCTTGCGATACACCGTCTGGCGTAAAGTAAGGGTCAGTGTATGACACACTAATACGCTCAGAACCGCGCGAGGTATTAATGTTGAAACCAATTTGGTTACCAGTACCTAAGAAGTTTGATTCACTCACACCGATGTTAAATTGCAGACCTAAGTAAGAGCCATACGCAAGACCTGCGTTAAAGCTACCTGCAGATTGTTCTTTAACTGTAAAATCGACATCAACTTGGTCATCAACACCAGGAACTGGCACCACGTTAAAATCAACGCTTTCCATGTACGGTAAACGCTGAATTTGTAGTTTAGAGCGCTCAAGGCTTTGATTTGATAACCATGCACCTTCAAGTTGCGTCATTTCACGGCGTACTACTTCATCTGAAGTATTTTGGTTACCACCTACGATGATACGACGAACATAAACACGCTTGCCCGGATTAACAGAAAGCGTTAATTGTACTTCTTTATTTTCGTCATCAATTTCTGGGATGGTACGTACTTCAGCATTGGCATAGCCAAAACGTGCTAAGTAGCTTTTGATAAACTCTTCAGACGATGTCACCACAGAGCCGTTATAAAGCTCACCTGTTTTCAGTGGGATAACACTTCTGATTAATTCTTCACGACCTAACAAGTCACCAATAAAGTCAAAGCCTTTCACTTTATACTTAACGCCTTCAGTGATATTTGCTGTTACATAAACAGAATCACGCTCTGGGCTTACTGATACTTGTGTCGAATCGATATTAAAACGTAGGTAACCACGGTCTAAGTAGTAACTACGAATTTTCTCTAAATCGCCTTCGATGGTTTGCTTTTGGTAGCGGTCACTCGACATGAATTTCCACCACGGTAAATCTTGCTGTGATTCAGCTAATTTAAGTAGCTCTTCATCCGAGAAAAGTTCGTTACCAACCAAGTTAATTTGACGAATTGACGCAGCGTCACCTTCATCAAATTTGAATAGAAGTTTTACACGGTTACGCGGTAACTTAGTAATGCTTACATCCACTTTTGCATTGTACTTACCAATACTGTGGAAGAATTCAACTAAGCCTTTTTCAATGTTATCAAGGACTGTTTTATCAAGCGGCTCACCAGTACGGATATCTTGCTGGTCTAGCGACTCATTAAGCTGCTCATCTTTGATGTCTTTATTGCCATCAAACTCGATCATACTGATCGTTGGGCGCTCAGTCACACGGAAGATAACACTATTGCCATCACGTAATGCTTTAATATTGTCAAAGTGACCTGAACGATAGAGAGCCTTTATGGTTCTAGAAATTGTGTACTCATCAATATTATCGCCCACGTTGATCGGAATATGCGTTAACGCTGCACCTAGTGCAACACGCTGTAAACCTTCAACTTTTAAATCATCTACAATAAAGGAGTTTTGGCCTAGGGCTGCAAAGCTAGCACCTAATAAACTTGAAACTGCCAAATGTTTTTTTATAGCCATTTTGTTATCTTTATCCTTTACAACTGTATTACCGCTCAACACCTTATAAATTTAACTTTTGCGGTGTTTTACAATCGTGTTCAAATTGGAATTTTTCGCTTATTTGTTATAAACGCGATACATCATTGAACAAAGCGAAACATGTTAAAAACAGAAGCAACAAGGCCCCCACTTTAAAACCAAATTCTTGCGTCTTTTCAGAGACCGGCTTTTTGCGAAAAAGTTCAATTATGTAATACATTAAGTGCCCACCATCTAGCACTGGCAGCGGTAATAAGTTAAATACGCCAAGGTTTACACTAATTAATGCTAAAAAGCTTAAAAATGCAACCAAGCCATAGCTTACGCTAGTTCCCGCACCAACTGCAATGCCCACCGGGCCACTTAAATTTTTAACCGACACCTGACCGGTAATTAAATTACCAATCATGTCAAAACTAAGGGTAATTAAACGCCATGTTTCTTGTATGCCCAGCACAATACTATCGACTGGGCCATAATGTCTAGTTTCAATATAGTTTTCTGGCCATGGCTCAACCACCGGAGACACACCTAAAAAGCCCTGAGCAACGCCCGCATCATTGGTTCTGCTTTGTGGCGTCACTGACAGCTCTTTTATACTATCTTGCCTTTGTACACTAAATTGTAAGGATTTGTTAGGTGATTGCTGAATTAGTGAAACTAACTCGCTCCAACTGCTGATATTTTCGCCATTTACGGCAATAATTTTATCTGTAACTTGCAAGCCCGCAGCCTCTGCCGCAGAGCCTTTACTGATCATAGCCACTTCTAGAAGTGCTTTCGGGCGAAATGGCACAATACCAATAGAGGTTAATGGTGGAACATCTTGTTGATCCAACTTCCAACCATCTAAATTAAGAGTACGCACATGCTTTTGATAATTCTGATCACGAAGCGTGATGACAACACTTTGCTCACCTAAGCGACTCATTAACGAGAATGTGGCATCTTGCCAAGTGTTAATGTCGTCTTCACCAATTTTAATAATTTGCTGGTTTGGCTCAATATTGGCCGCAGCAGCACGGCTGCCTTGAGTCACTTCACCCACCACAGGTTTTAATGACTGAACGCCCACCATATACATTACAGCAAGGGCAAAAATAGCAAATAAGAAGTTTGCCATCGGGCCTGCAGCCACAATCGCAATACGTGCTTTTACTGATTTAGCATTAAATGATAAATGACGCTGCTCTGGCGGCACTTCATCTACACGCTCATCAAGCATTTTCACATAACCACCAAGTGGTATAGCTGCAATCACATATTCGGTTTGTTGTTTGTCGTACCATTTGACTAATGGCTTACCAAAGCCAATTGAAAAACGCAGCACTTTCACACCCGCTTTGCGCGCAACCCAGAAATGACCATATTCATGCACAGTCACTAAAATACCCAGGGCAAGAATGAATGAACCAAGATTCCAGAAAAAATCAAACATGCTAGTTGATGCCTCTTTTGACAAACTCAGTTGCTTTTAAACGTGCAGCTTGGTCGCAAGCTAAAATCTCATCAAGCGTTTGCACATTAATGTTTTGTGTTGCATTGAGCGTTTCAGCGTTAACGCGATAAATATCTGTGAAGCCGATTTGCCCACCTAAAAAGGCGGCAACGGCTATTTCATTCGCCGCATTGACCGTCGTTGTTGCACCTTGCCCCATTTCACACGCATCAATGGCAAGTTTTAAATTAGGGTAACGAGCGTAATCTGGCTTAGTGAAGGTAAAATCTGCCATTTGTGAAAAATCGAGCGGTTTGACACCGGCATCAACACGTTCAGGAAAGGCTAATGCGTGAGCTATTGGTGTGCGCATGTCAGGGTTGCCCATTTGCGCAAGCACTGAGCCATCTTTATATTGCACCATTGAATGGATAATACTTTGTGGATGGATCACGACTTCTATGTCGCTGGCATGACAGTTAAAGAGCCACTTGGCTTCAATAAACTCAAGGCCTTTATTCATCATAGTGGCTGAATCGACAGATATTTTTTGTCCCATCGACCAATTAGGGTGTGCCACCGCTTCTGCTACAGTCACGGATGGTAATGTCGCTAAATCACGCGTTAAGAAAGGACCACCAGAACCAGTAAGCAAAATTTTGCTCACACCATGATCGGCAAGTAAGCCCGATGCAGTTTGTAGCGATGCAGGCATACACTGGAAAATAGCATTATGTTCGCTATCGATTGGCAATAAGGTAGCGCCATGTTGTTTTACTTTATCAATAAACAACTGACCCGACATAACGAGTGATTCTTTATTAGCGAGCAGTACTTTTTTTCCTGCTTCAACCGCACTTAACGTCGGCAGCAAACCCGCAGCACCCACTATCGCCGACATCACAGCATCAACATCAACGTGAGCAGCAAGTTCACTCATCGCTTCAATACCTGCTAGCACCTCAGTTTTACACGCACTGTTAGCGAGTAAGTGTTGGAGGGCTTTGGCAGCGTGTTGGTCAGCCATAACAGCAAATTTAGGCTGATGTGCGATACACAGTTCAGCCATTTTTTCAGCATTTTTACCTGCTGCTAATGCAAAAATCGCAAAGCGCTCTGGGTTTCTAGAAACAACATCTAAGGTGCTTAAACCGATTGAGCCAGTTGCGCCTAATACGACAAGTTGCTCTACTTTGCTCATAAACTTAATGTCCATGCATAGCAAAGTACAAAGATTGGCGCAGCTGCGGTTAAGCTATCAATACGGTCTAAAATACCGCCGTGCCCAGGTAAACATGAACCGCTGTCTTTCAAGCCGACTTCACGTTTAAACATACTTTCTAGTAAATCGCCCACCGCTGAGAATAACGCGATAAATGCAGTCATAACGGCATAAATTGGCCACACAGCCATATCAACATTGGTGAAGTGACAAAATACGAGTACAAAAATAATTGAGGCAACCACACCACCTAATAAACCTTCGATGGTTTTATTCGGGCTCACTTTAGGCATTAACTTGTGTTTACCTAGGTTTTTACCGGTAAAGTATGCACCAATATCTGCACTCCAAACGATACCAAGTACAACCAAGATAAGCATTGAGCCAAAGTGAGTTGATTCGCCATAACCTGCGCTGCGTAGCGTATTTAATGCAAGCCACAGTGGGACTAAGGTTAAAAAGCCTGCAATAGCACGCATGACAATGCCTTCATTCCATGCTTTAGCCATTGCTGGGTAGCGCCAAACTAAGTAAGTCGCCACAATCCACCATGCAAATGACAGCGTAAATAAATAGTTTGCATCACCCACTAATTGGCCATTTTGCCAAAGTGATTCAATTGGCCAATGCCAGTTGAGTAGTGCCAAAAACGCAGCCGTTGCTGCAACAAATCCAAAACGCTTAACTTTATCGCACAGGCCCATAAACGCAGACCATTCCCATGCACCAAGTAAAACAATACCGGCGGCGATATAACTAAATAGTGTTAATGGGGTATAAAAAACCAAAATAAGTGCAAGTGGTGCCAACACGAGCGAGGTTAAAATTCGTTGTTTTAGCAATGTGTGTACCTTCAACTAGTAATTAGGTCTCGGCGAGTAATTGTTTTATTTGTTCGCCTGTACAACCAAATCGTCGCTCTCTGGCAACGTAACATGCGATAGCGTCAGCAAATGCAGCTTCATTGAAGTCTGGCCAAAGCGTATCGGTAAAGTAAAGCTCAGCATAAGCCGCTTGCCATAAAAGGAAATTACTGATGCGTAAATCTCCGCCAGTGCGGATCATTAAGTCAAGTTCACCTTGATCAGCCATACTCATTTGTTCGGCCATTAGCTCTTCAGTAATGTCTTCTGCAGCCATTTCACCGGCTGCGACTTTTTTCGCAAGCGTTGTTGCGGCGTTAGTGATATCCCAACGCCCACCATAATTAGCTGCTACGTTTAACTGTAGACCCGTATTATTACGGGTTAATTCATGGGCTGCATCAACTTTATTGCGCAAACCTTCTGAAAAGCGTGATAAATCACCAATTATGTTCAGCTTTACATTATTTTTATGAAGTTTTTTAACTTCTTTGCCCAAAACGAATAAAAATAGCTCCATAAGCGTATTTACTTCGTCCTCTGGACGTCGCCAATTTTCGCTACTAAATGCGAACAGTGTTAACGACTGTATACCTAAGCGAGTACAAAATTGCACTGATTGACGAACCGCATCAACGCCCTTTTTGTGCCCATAAACACGTGGGCGATTTTTCGCTTGCGCCCAACGTCCGTTGCCATCCATGATTATAGCGACATGCTTAGGCAAACTTTGCTGGGAAATTTTATCAGCGTTAAGAACCATAAATATCGAGTATTCCATAAAAAAACGCCGTCTAGTATACCCTAGACGGCGTTTCAAAACTAATAAATTTAGTTGCTGCTGTTCGCTTTCAGTATCAATGCCTGAAAGATAAACAGCGACAATTAGATTTCCATTAGCTCAGCTTCTTTCGCTGTTAACTGTGCATCCATCTCTTTGATGAATTTGTCAGTAAGCTTTTGGATCTCGTCTTCAGCTTGACGTGCTTCATCTTCAGAAATGTCTTTTTCTTTCAATAAGCTCTTGATATCGCCATTCGCGTCACGACGGATGTTACGTACCGCAACACGGCCACCTTCAACTTCACCACGTACGATTTTGATAAGGTCTTTACGACGCTCTTCTGTTAGTGGAGGAAGTGGAACGCGAATAACAGTACCCGCAGACATCGGGTTTAAACCTAAGTCTGAAGCCATGATCGCTTTTTCTACTGCTTGCGCTAGTGACTTATCGAACACGCTGATCGCAAGTGTACGAGAGTCTTCAATTGTTACGTTAGCAACTTGGTTTAATGGTGTATCAGCGCCATAGTAAGACACTTGAATACCGTCAAGTAATGCAGGATGTGCACGGCCTGTGCGAATTTTAGATAATTGACTGCCTAGTGCCGCAACACTTTTTTGCATACGTTCTGACGCATCTTTTTTGATATCGTTAATCACGGTTCAATCCTAATCTATTTGCTAGTTTCATCTGAGGCTTGTGAAGAGATAAGCGTTCCTTCATCTTCGCCCATAATAACACGCTTAAGCGCGCCTGATTTATTCATGTTAAATACGCTTAATGGCATGTTGTGGTCACGAGCCAGCGTAAATGCAGCTAAATCCATAACCTTAAGCTCTTTTTCAATGATTTCATTGTAGCTTAAGTGGCGATATAGTGTAGCTTCTGGGTTTTTCACTGGATCATCAGAGTAAACGCCGTCAACTTTAGTCGCTTTGATTACAGTATCTGCTTCAATTTCAATACCACGTAAACACGCTGCAGAATCAGTCGTGAAGAATGGGTTACCTGTACCTGCTGAGAAAATAACAACACGGCCAGATTTTAATAGGCTGATAGCTTCTGCCCAGTTGTAAGCATCACATACACCGTTAAGCGGGATAGCTGACATTAAACGGCAATTTACAAATGCACGGTGTAGTGCATCACGCATTGCTAAACCATTCATTACAGTGGCAAGCATACCCATGTGGTCACCCACAACGCGGTTCATACCCGCTTCTGCCAATGAACCACCACGCAAGAAGTTACCGCCACCGATAACTAAACCTACTTCTACGTCGAGCTCTACAAGTTCTTTAATTTCTTGAGCCATACGGTCAAGTACTTTCGGGTCGATGCCGAAGCCTTCGTCTCCCATTAATGCTTCACCGCTAAGTTTAAGAAGAACACGTCTAAAAATAGGTTTACGATTGATAGTCATAATATTTGGGCCAGCCTTAGTAATGAGATAAAAAATAACCGCGCTATGGTTACACATAAAACGCGGTTATTTTAAAGAATTTTCATCAGTGACGCAAAAGCTAATAGCAGATTAATTTCATCTAATTGCCCTACGTCACTAACTTAGAAAATTACTCGCCTTTTGCAGCAGCGATTTGAGCAGCTACTTCAGCAGCGAAGTCTTCTTCTTTACGCTCGATACCTTCACCAACTTCTAAACGTACGAAGTTAGTAACAGTTGCGCCTTTCTCTTTAAGAATTTCGCCAACAGTTTTCTTAGGTTCCATGATGAAAGCTTGACCAGTAAGAGAGATCTCACCAGTGAATTTCTTCATACGACCAACAACCATTTTCTCAGCGATTTCAGCAGGCTTGCCTTCGTTCATCGCGATGTCGATTTGAACTGCTTTTTCTTTTTCAACAACGTCAGCTGGTACGTCTTCTGGGTTTACGAACTCAGGCTTAGACGCAGCTACGTGCATAGCAACTTGCTTAAGAGTTTCTTCGTCAGCGTCACCAACTACAACAACACCGATACGGTCGCCGTGGCGGTAAGAAGAAAGTTTGTCACCGTCGATGTACTCAACGCGACGAACGTTGATGTTTTCACCGATTTTAGCAACTAGAGCAACACGTGTTTCTTCGAACTGTGCTTTAAGTGCTTCGATGTCAGCTTTTGATTCAACAGCAGCATCTAATACTTCGTTAGCGAAGCCAAGGAAGTTTGAATCTTTAGCAACGAAGTCAGTTTGACAGTTAACTTCTAGAAGAGCAGCGAAACCGTTACCTTCTTTGATTAAGATTGTACCTTCAGCAGCGATGTTACCAGCTTTTTTAGCAGCCTTTGCAGCACCGCTCTTACGCATGTTTTCGATCGCTAACTCGATGTCACCGTTAGTTTCAGTTAACGCTTTTTTACAATCCATCATGCCAGCGCCAGTGCGCTCGCGTAATTCTTTAACTAGGGCAGCAGTTACAGCCATTAGAATATCCTCAATTGAATTCTGTTATAGGGAAGCGGTATAGGCCGCTTAACAAGAATAACAAGTCTTCACCTCAAATAGATGAAGACTTGATGACAGCTAATTACTCAGCTTCTACGAAGTCGTCTTTCTCAGCTTGAGCAACGATGTTGTTCTCACGACCTTCAGTGATCGCAGCTGATACAGCGCCTGTGTAAAGTTGGATAGCACGGATCGCATCGTCGTTACCAGGAACGATGTAATCAACACCGTCTGGGTTAGAGTTTGTATCAACGATAGCAACAACAGGAATACCTAGGTTGTTAGCTTCACGGATAGCGATGTGCTCGTGGTCTGCATCGATAACGAAAAGCGCGTCTGGAAGACCGCCCATATCTTTGATACCACCAAGGCTCTTTTCAAGCTTTTCCATTTCACGAGTAAGCATTAACGCTTCTTTCTTAGTTAATTTCTCGAAAGTACCGTCTTGGCTTTGCGCTTCAAGGTCTTTAAGACGCTTGATTGATTGACGAACTGTTTTCCAGTTAGTCAACATACCACCTAACCAACGGTGGTTTACGTAGAACTGCTCGCTTTGAAGAGCTGCTTCTTTAACTGCTTCGCTTGCTGCGCGCTTAGTACCAACGAAAAGTACTTTACCTTTGTTAGAAGCTGCGTTCGATAAGAACTTAAGTGCTTCGTTGAACATTGGTACAGTTTGCTCTAGGTTGATGATATGAACACGGTTACGAGCGCCGAAGATGAAAGGCTTCATCTTAGGGTTCCAGTAACGTGCTTGGTGACCAAAGTGAACACCAGCTTGAAGCATATCGCGCATTGAAACGTTTGCCATTTGTATAATCCTCTATAATTTAGGGTTAGGCCTCCACATATCCCATAGCACCAACACCGTAGTTAATTTGTAACTTAAGTGCACCCAAGTGTATGTGACGATACGTGTGTGTGTTAAAATAAAATTGTGTTTGCCTTAAATACAAAAAATCAGTTAAGAATTTATTTGTAAAAAGACGGCGCGCTTTATACCATATTAAAATTGAAAACTCAACGTCTAGTGCAAAATTTGTGCACTGAAAACTGACCTGAAAAACAACTTTGGAGCCTCAATGAGTGCTGTGATCAAGACCCCTGAAGAAATCGAAAAAATGCGTGTTGCCGGGCGCTTAGCCGCCGAGGTACTTGAAATGATAGAACCGCATGTGGTGCCAGGTGTAACCACAGATGAACTAAATACAATTTGTCACGATTATATCGTTAATGTTCAAGATGCTATTCCAGCACCGCTTAATTATCACGGTTTCCCAAAATCAATCTGCACCTCAGTGAACCATGTTATCTGTCACGGTATTCCTAACGACAAACCACTTAAAGAAGGTGACAGCGTAAATATTGATATTACGGTGATCAAAGATGGCTATCACGGCGACACATCTAAAATGTTCCATGTGGGCACACCTAATATCCAAGGCAAACGCCTTGCTGATATCACACAAGAAAGCCTTTACCTTGCAATTAAAATGGTAAAACCAGGCGTTCGCCTAGGTGATATTGGCGCTGCAATTCAAAAATACGCAGAAAGCTTTAACTATTCAATCGTACGCGAATACTGTGGTCACGGTATTGGTGCTGAGTTCCACGAAGAACCACAAGTAATGCACTATGGTAAAGCTGGAACTGGCGAAGTGTTAAAAGCGGGTATGTGCTTAACAATCGAGCCAATGGTTAATGCTGGTAAGCGCCAATGTAAGTTACTTAAAGATAACTGGACAGTTGTAACAAAAGACCGTTCATTGTCTGCACAGTGGGAACACACACTGTTAGTGACTGAAAATGGTGTTGAAATTTTAACGCTCCGATCAGATGATACTATCGACAGGATCATCGAACACTAGGAGCCAGCCCCTGTGGCATTACCCAATAAAGTAAAAAAGTTGCTCAGCCAAGCTGAGCAACTTAGCGATTATCGCGACTGTTCTAGTTATTTTTATAAATGGCTACAGAACGAATTCTCAAAACAACCCGTTAGCAACTTAATTAATGCCCGCGCTGAGTTTATCGACCGCCTATTAATTAAATTGTTTCACGATTACGACCTTTCTCACGAAAGTGACTTAGCCCTAATTGCTGTGGGCGGCTATGGTCGTGGTGAACTGCATCCCTACTCCGATATCGACTTTATGCTACTGGTGAGTGAACAGCCAAGCGAAGCTGTGTGTGAGAAAATTGGCCAGTTCGTCACCATGCTTTGGGATCTTAATTTAGAAATTGGTCACAGCGTTCGCACCATAGAACAAGCATTAGAACAAAAACGCGAAGATGTGACATTTGCTACCAGTTTACTTGAGAGTCGATTAATTTTCGGTAATCACATCGAATTCGAAAAATTAAAAAATCATTTAATTGATTCGCCAATTTGGCGCTCAGACGAATTCTTTTTGGCGAAAGTACAAGAACAAAATCTACGCCATAGAAAATGCCATGGTACGGCTTATAACCTTGAGCCAAATATCAAAGAGAACCCAGGTGGCCTGCGAGATTTACAAACCATTATTTGGGTTGCTAAAAAGCACTTTAGAGCCGAAACATTACAAGAGCTGATCAATCACGGCTACCTCACCCATGAAGAATATCAAGAACTACTAGAGTGTTTAGAAAACCTCTGGAATATTCGTTTTGCACTGCACCTAGCTGCGGGGCGCTCTGAAAACCGTTTGCTGTTCGATCACCAACCTCACGCTGCAGAAATTCTCGGCTTTGGTAGTGATGGTAAAGCTTCGGTTGAGCGCATGATGAAACGCTTATTCAGGATCATGAGTCGCGTACGTGAGCTTAACCAAATGCTGCTGTCATATTTCGAGCAAAGCATTTTACCGGGTGCCGGTGAGCTACCTGTCATTGAACTTGATCGTAACTTTGAGCGCATTGGCCATCAAATTCGTGTAAAAAATCCGTCGGTGTTCTTTCGTCGGGATCAGCTATTTGTGTTGTTCGAGCATATTGCTGATAACCCTGAGATCACCCATATTTACCCAAGTACCATACGTACAATGCGCCAAGTGCGTCGTCGTTTACTGGGTGATTTACAAGATTACGCCGCCTGTCGCGAAGCATTTTTACGCTTAATAAAACACCCTAACGGTATGGGCCGTGCATTTACGCTAATGCACAAGCACGGCATTATTGCCGCCTACTTACCACAGTGGCGAAACATCTTCGGGCAAATGCAGTTTGATTTATTTCATGCCTATACCGTGGATGAGCACACCCATAAGCTTATTAACAATATTTATAAGTATTTTGATAAGTCAAAAGTGAGCGAGTTTCCACTTTGTAGTGAAATCGTCACCCGCATGGATAAACCTGAGTTACTTTATTTAGCCGGTATATTTCATGATATCGCCAAAGGGCGCGGCGGCGATCACTCAGAGCTAGGTTCAGTTGATGCGATTGCGTTTGCTAAATTGCACCGCTTCCCATCATCAGACGGTAAGCTCATCTCTTGGTTAGTAGCTAATCACTTACTTATGTCGGTCACGGCGCAGCGTAAAGATATTAATGACCCTGATGTGATTAAAGACTTTGCAAGCAAAGTAAAAAATGAGCGTCAGCTCGATTACTTATACTGCTTAACGTTGGCCGATATTCGCGCGACCAACGATAATCTGTGGAACGATTGGAAAAACACCCTACTCCGTGAGCTGTATTTACATACCCAGCGAGCACTGCGCTTAGGGCTTGAAAATCCAATGGACCAACGTGACCAAATTCGAGATAAAAAGCAGCAAGCTAAACAACGGTTATTGAATCACGGCTGTAACGAAGATCAGATCGACTTAATTTGGAGCCGCTTTAAAGCCAATTACTTTACCGCTTTTAGCGAACAACAAATTTCGTGGCACACAGAACACTTATTAAATTGTGAAGATTTAAGCCTACCAAGTGTGACCGTGTCTGACACCGCAATGCACGGTGGTACGCAAGTGTTTGCCTACAGCCCTTACTCGGGAAGTTTATTCTCCCGTCTTGTGAGCGTTATTGGTTCGAAAAAAGCGCAAATTCAACATGCACAAGTGTTAACCACTAAAGATGGCTACGTGCTGTTTAGCTTTGTTATTTTAGAGGTTAATGGTGACCCAATTGCAAGTAACCGAGCGCAAGGTATTAAACGCGCTTTAGAACAGGCGATTAGCGATCCGAAAAAGAAAATTCGCATCAAAAAGAACCGCTCACAGCGCTTCAAAGATTTTAATATCAAACCAAAAATTGTGCTTAGACCGCATGCGCGTAAAGATCGCAGCTTAATTGAAATTCAAGCGGTGGATATTCCGGGTCTATTAACGAAAATTGCGGAAGTATTTCAAGCACACTTATTACATATTCATGCCGCGCGGATCACCACTGTTGGTGAGCGTGCAGAAGATTTCTTCGTGGTATCAAATAACGAATACCAAGCATTAACAGACGAAGAACAGGCTAAAATTCATCAAGCATTGCGTAAAAAACTCAACGCAGAAACCGAATAAGAGGATCTTATGTCAGATTTAAAAACCATGATCGAAAACGCCTGGGACAACCGCGATAGCATCAGCCCAAGCACAGTATCAAGTGAAGTTAAACAAGCAATTATCGACGCGCTTGAATTACTTGATAGCGGTGCTGCGCGTGTTGCTGAAAAAATCAGTGGTGAGTGGGTTGTACATCAATGGTTGAAAAAAGCGGTGCTACTGTCTTTCCGTATTCGTGATAACCAACCAATGAGCGATGGTGTTAATCAGTTTTACGACAAAGTACCCCTTAAGTTTAGCGACTATACACCAGAGCAATTCCAACAAGGCGGGATGCGTGTTGTGCCAAATGCTGTGGCACGTAAAGGCAGCTTCGTAGGTAAAAACGTGGTGCTAATGCCATCTTATGTCAACATTGGCGCCTACGTTGATGAAGGTACGATGGTTGATACATGGGCAACGGTTGGCTCGTGTGCACAAATAGGTAAAAACGTTCACTTGTCGGGCGGTGTGGGCATTGGTGGTGTACTTGAGCCACTGCAAGCAAACCCAACTATTATCGAAGATAACTGTTTTATCGGCGCACGCTCTGAAATTGTTGAGGGCGTTGTGGTCGAAGAAGGTGCGGTTATTTCAATGGGTGTTTACATCAGCCAAAGCACACGTATCTATGATCGTGAAACTGGCGAAACTCATTACGGTCGAGTGCCAGCAGGTGCGGTTGTTGTTCCTGGTTCTCTACCGTCAAAAGATGGTTCGCACAGCCTATACGCTGCCATCATCGTGAAAAAAGTTGATCAACAAACTCGCGAAAAAGTAGGTATTAATGCCCTACTTCGCTCGATTGATGAATAACTATGCTGAGCTATAAGCTATAAGCTATAAGCTATAAGCTATAAGCTATAAGCTATAAGCTATAAGTTTAAAAATTCAAGAAGCGCGATGCTAACTAGTTTCGCGCTTTTTTATTCTTCGTAATGCAATGATTTTTAGCTAGTTTGTTGAGATATACTCACAAATATGTTTTAGTATAAAAAACAAACAAAAAATAATAGTGAAAATGTTCAAGTCTTTTCGGAGTTTTACCCACACGGAATTATTTTATTACACAGGACTATTCTATCTTGTGGCAATCATACTGTTTGCATCACGTAGCTACCTATACGATTTTTTTGTCACCGAGACGAATTCACATCGCACTGAGGTCAAAAAGCTTGAAGTTGCTTTAACATCGCACGTTAATAAAGATTATGTTTTTGAAGCATTGCAAACGACCTTAGATGGCCTTGCAACACCCGATCGAGTTGCAGTTAAAATCCAGTGTTATACAGCTTTCTGTGATGTTAGTTTCACGAATCCGTTTATCACCATTAACGACCACAATCACTACAGTGCAGAAGTAAAGCGAGTGTTTGAGCAAAATGTTGCTTCCCTTCGCCGAAAAGATACGACTCACTAGTTTCAGACTCTATAACTAAGGCTTAAAACTTAAAGCTCCTCCGCTAAATTGTTACATCTTATTTCAAATACACATTTTATCGCTTAATTACGGCTATTCAGCGTTACTTCTGACATACATTTCGTTTACCTCACTGGCACTTTTTTTACATCGCACTACAATGCAGACAAATTGATTTTGGAACACACACAATGAACCTGACACGTAGTTCGCTGAAAAACCCTGCGAGTGTTATTGTCATCTTGGTGTTGATTATGTTGTTTGGCATGTTGAGTATTTTTAAGCTGCCAATTCAGCTCACACCAGATATTGAGCAACCGCAGATCACTATTTTCTCTGGCTGGCGTCAAGCTGCACCTGAAGAGATTGAATCGGTGATCATTGAGCCGCTTGAGAACGCAGTAAAAAACACCCCGGGTGCGCTAGAGGTTAATACTTACATTAACCGTGGCAATGGCTCTATCACGTTGACTTTTGCTGTTGGACAAAACATGCAACAGGCCATGCTTGATGTGTTAACAAGCCTTAACCAAGCGCCGCCCCTGCCGTTAGATGCATTTGATCCTGTAGTGTTTGCTGGCGGTAATAATGGTGAAGCCGCAGCAACGTTACTGGTCACCCCAAAAGATTTTAATAGCGACAGCCTTGATTTAGACATGGCGCAGTTCCAAAAACAAATCGATGAATTTGTTGAACCCCGTTTGGCACGTATCCCTGGTGTTGCCCGTGTTGATTTAGCCAGTGAGCGACCAAAAGAATTACGCATTACCTTTGACCCTCACAAAGCCGCTGCACTTGGCGTCAGCCTTGACCAAATTAGTAACGTATTAGCCAGCTCACGCGATACCTCTGGTGGCCTTGCCAATGTTGGCCGTCGTCAATATACCGTGCGCTTTACTGGGCAATATGATTTATCGAGCATGGCACAAATGCGCGTTGGTTATTCAGGCGATAGACCCATTTACCTTGGCGATATAGCAAGTGTAGAGCGCACTTTCTCTGACCGTTTAGGGATGAGTGGTCGAAATGGTAAACCCGCATATTACATTCGTATTTCGCGCGCTAACGAAGCCAACACCGTTGCCCTACTCGACGAAATTAACCTTGCCATTAAAGAGCTAAACGAAGGGCCGCTGGCTGAGAATGGCTTAGCGATTGAATTAAGTTTTGATGCCTCAGTGCATATTCGTAATGCCTTGTCGTTAGTTAAAAGTAACTTAGGCCTAGGTGTTTTGCTGTCGTGTTTAATCTTGTGGCTGTTCTTTAGGGGCTTAAAGGCCACGTTTGTCATTGCAGCGACAATTCCTGTCTCTTTGTTAGTCGCGTTTTTAACGTTGAATATTTTTGACCGCAGCTTAAATGTTATTTCACTGGCGGGCCTTGCCTTTGCTGTTGGCTTAGTACTTGATGCCGCCATCATAGTGCAAGAAAACATCGCAAGGCTCAGAAGCGAAGGCTTTGATAGTAAAAAAGCCGCGCTAAAAGGCGCAGCCCAAGTAACTGGCGCTTTATTTGCCTCAACCACCACCAGCGTTGCTATCTTCTTGCCAATTTTATTTATGGCAGGTATTGAGGGGCAGTTATTCTCTGACTTGGCGCTCACCTTATCTATTGCTGTAATTGCCTCTATGATTTGCGCAATTACACTTATTCCGTTGGCTAACCATTTTTGGCCAGACAAAGAGCTCAAAGCGGATCCTTATCGTGAATATTGGCAGAAGCTGACTAACTTCATCATGGCGCTAACCAATACCCGCGTTAAACAAATACTATGGATAGTGTCGTTATTAGGTGGCTCAGTCGTCGCGACCATGACCATGCTTCCGAAAACTGATTTTATGCCGCGCGCACCAACCGATGGCTTTTTCTTTAACTTGAATACCCCGCCAGGCGGCAATGTGCAGTTTATGGAAGAAGAGCTGCTGATGCGTATTAAAAAGCGCTTAATGCCTTATTACACAGGTGAAAAAGAGCCGGGGATAAAAGATTTTAACTTTTATGCTTTTGGTTCGAATGCTGGCGGCTTTATTTATTCTGCCGATCCGCAACGTGTTGAAGAATTAATGAAGGTAGCCCGAGAAGAAATCTTCATCGATTTACCCGACACCCAAGTATTCTTCTTTAGAGGGTCGATGATCCAAGTTGCTAATGGCGGTGATGGTCGTAATATCAATATCGATTTAACGGGTCCGAATATGGACGAGCTAATCGCCGGTGCTAATGTGGCGCTGCAAGCTGTCACCGAAGCAATGCCGAATGCCACTGCAAGGCCACAACCACGACTCGATATGGCAGAGCCAGAACTTAGGCTCACACCCAATGACCGCCGTATAACCCAAGCAGGGCTAACTCGTCGTGATGTATCTCAAGCAGTGCAAGCCTACACAGGTGGGTTATTTGTTAATGAATACTTTGATGGCAACGAACGCATGAACGTGATTTTGCGAGGCATACCGTGGCAAACTCCAGAAGAGCTTAAAGCACTGCCCATTGTGACCCCACAATCAGGTATTCAAACTTTAGGCGAGCTTGCCAATATTGAACGCACCGTAGGACCAACCCAGCTTAGGCGTGTTAATGGCCGCCGTACCGTGAGTATTGTTGTCACGCCACCAGCAGACATGAGCTTGCAACAAGCGCAAACCATTCTCTCTGAGCAAGTTATGCCAAAAGTACGTGCAAGCTTACCCGACAGTTCTGGCGCGATTTTGGCGGGTAACGCACAAAAGATGAATTCGGCCATGCAAGAAATGACAATCAACTTTATTTTGGCTCTGTTTATTTTATTCTTGCTAATGACCGCATTGTTTAAGTCAGCCAAAGACAGCGCGTTAGTTTTACTGGTCATGCCATTGGCAATTGCAGGCGGTGTACTGGCCCTATTCGTACTTAACTTATTTACCTTCCAATCGCTCGACTTACTGACCATGATTGGCTTTATTATCTTGCTGGGTCTGGTGGTAAATAATGCCATTTTATTGGTTGACCAAACCCGTGTCGCAATGGCCGCAGGGCTCAGTCGAGAAGACGCCGTTCGTCAAGCTGTACTACTGCGTGCAAGACCCGTTTACTTAAGTACCTTAACCAGCTTATTTGGCATGCTGCCACTGATGCTAATGCCGGGGGTAGGATCAGAAATTTACCGTGGCCTTGCCACTGTGATTGTCGGCGGCATGGCCATTAGTGCCCTATTCACCCTGATATTAATGCCAAGTTTATTGCAACTTGGCAGACAACTGCCGCCAGCAAATAACAAACAGCAACCAGAAAAAACGCCTTTAAGCTTGGTATCGAATCAATGAGTATTAAAACAATGAACACACCTTTTCGTAAATTAACCGCTCGCTTTTGTGCGCTATTCAGTCTTATCGCATTTAACGCCTTTGCAGTCGTACCTGTTACGGTAGAAACCGTCACACAAGCTCCACTGACAAGCGAAATTGAAGTAAGCGGCACTTTGTATGGCAAAGATGATGTAACCCTAACAGCAGGCGTAAGCGGGCGTTTATTATATGTTGTTGAGCCAGGTACTCTGGTTAAAAGTGGCGACACCCTAGTTCGTATGGACACCTTCCCGCTTGAACTTGAAAAAGCACGCCAGCAAGAAATGCTCAACCGCGCCAAAATAAACTTACGTTTATATCAACAAGAGCTGGCTCGTTTACAAAAACTCGCCAAAGCCAGTAGTGCTGCAGCAAGCCAAGTCGATGATATGCAAAATAAGCATGACCTTGCGTTATCTGATATCGCACTGGCTAAGGTTGAATTAAAAGTAATAGACGATCAGCTTTCGCGTGCAACGGTTCGCGCCCCATTTGACGGCGTGATCAGCGAGCGTTTTAAACGCGCTGGTCGCGAAATAAATCGCGCAGATGAACTGGTCACCCTGCTCGATATTAATAACTTAGAAGTGCGTTTGTACGTGCCTGTTAAATACTTAAAGTTTTTGCACAAAGGCATAGAGTTACCAATTCAAGCCGGCGACTTATCAGCCCCAGATATGACAACAGCCACTGTAACAGCGGTGATCCCATCAACCGATCCGCGTTCACAAACCGTAGAAGTACGTGCCTTACTAGCAAATGATGCCGAGCAAACATGGGCAATTGGCCAACTGGTTGATGTAGCCGTGCCACTAAAAAGCAAAGGGGATGTACTACTGGTGAATCGCGATGCGCTGATCTTACGCAAAAAAGGCACCCATATCGTCAAAATCGACAACGACAACAAAGCCCTGCAAATTCCCGTAAAAGTCGGTAATGGTAAAGATAAACTTGTTGAAGTCACCCCGACTTCAAACATCGCCTTAAATGCGGGCGATAAAGTGGCAGTACGCGGCGCCGAGCAACTACAAACCGGGCAAGAAGTCGAAGTTCAGGTAAAGCAATAACTATTAGGCTTGAGATGACTGCCAGCTATTAAATATTTTAAGAGCTGGCAGTTATGATAAAGGGTAGTAATGATTATTAAGAGTTGCGCTTGCTTTTGACTTTCTAGGAAGCAAAAAGCAAGACAAGACCCCTTTATTTTTTTGGTAAATGTTATGACCGGGTATGAGATAACGTATAGTGGAAATTTGGCCTGGCTAAAAATCGTTCGATAAAAGCGTGGGAAAAACCGTCATAACCCTGCCAAATTTTATGATAAATAATTTGGTAAACAACACTTTAGATTTAATGGAATTGAATTATAAGAGGCGACCTATTTAGTTGACCCTTTATCACTTTTCTTTTTCTCAAACCTAATAAAGGTAAAATTAAACAATAAGATTAACCCAATAAATATAACTAATTTAACAAGAATATGATTTTCATCAAACAAGTATAGAACTATCAACGTTGATATAAATACACTTATATAAATATATTTACTAGAATATATTTTATATATTTTTTTAAAGTATTCTCGGATCATAAACTTAATTCCTCTAAAGCACCATTTTTAATTTAACAACTTTCTCTTTTTATCCTCGTCCCAGTACAACTGACCTTATCCTTAAATGGCACTCGGTCTGTAGTTTGGTCGGGCGATTCATTTCTCTCCTGATTGTTTATATCGCCGTGAATAGATTGATAAATAGTTTCACCACCTGAGTTGATAACTTTATATGAGTTCCCCACCTCTTTGTAGCCAGAATCGTTATCAAAAGTTGACGTAATTTCGAGTTCTGTTATTACTTCAATTGTATCACCCTCAGAAAGAGCAAACTCAACTTCAGTAAGATAGGAGTCGACAGCCAGTCCAGTAGGCGCTAAGTATGGATGAATGCGAGCTGCAATGACTCCGGCTGCGGTAGCCGTAAGATTGTTAACATGCCCAGCATTTGTATTTATTCTCTCGGCCTCCTTTCGCGTTAGCGGACCTACTTTATAGGAAAACGAAATACGCTGCCCAGTTTGACCGTTAGGATCAACCATATTAGCCGGATCATTACCTACATACGCATACATATTCATCCCATCTTTATATCCAATGGAAACAGTCTGCATAAAACGACCTAATTCAGGGTGGTAAACCCGTGCTTTGTAGTGATAAAGTAAGACTTACCAAGGGCAAAAAGCAAGACCTACCCCCTTTATTCCTAGCGGTAGCCTTTATCAAGTTATTGGCGAAGGAAAAAAAGCCGAAGTACAGATGAGAGATTTCCATCTCCTTCGCCACGGATTCAGCCCTGAGCAATCATCCAATTAAATTTGGCACCAAGTGACTATTTTCATTGACCTCAAAAAACAAAACCAGCTTCCGCTGGCTTTGGGTTGAGAGCAAGTATTGCTAGTTTGGTTGAATCCTAGCTCCAACTAGCGAGGTTTTGGATTCAAGAAAGTTGAATCAATTAATATGGAACGTAATCTCAATTTACGAAACCAAAAAAGTTCTGTAAAAACAACTATCAAAATGACTGGAAAAGTCTTTTCTCAAGCTCTTTATCGATTTAAATCTTTCATCTATATGACCGTCAAAAAATTTAAAACTTCGAACAAATGATCGCAAGTTCAATTCGCCAATCTCACCGACCAGCACGACCCTCAAAGCGTCATCTATAATGCCTTTGTCGATTAAATCTTGTCTTGGGCCTGACATTTCAATATCGACACAATTATCTGTCCATGTCGCAGAATACAACCAATTATTTGCATCAACTTCAATCTCTTCATTAGATTCAGATGAAATAAAGAAAAACATTTCCCAGTTCCGAGGAGGTACCCCTAAAACGATCTGCCACCCGCTGCCATCTATTGGAAAAATGTCCATATCACGAATTTCATAAAATTCATCATCATCACCAGTCGATATCGACAGTACATCGATCTCACCTTTCTCCGGGGAAGGACCAAGTTCCCACCCCAATGATGGGTTGTTTCCAAGTATCTTGCCCATTAACTCGATGAAACCTTCCTCTGGAACTTTGTCCTTATGGTTCATCAAGTGAGTCAGATTGACTACTAACTCATCTACGTTTTTCAAACTTTAAATCCTCATTTTTTATTCAGCGGTGGGATACCATACTTTTCCCAATCTGCTTCTTTTACAGAGTTTATCTTATTGTCGAGATTATCAACTCCGCCAGCAGCATTCATTTCTTTCTGTTCTTGGATTCTAAGTTCTTTTTGATGAAGCCCAATTCATAAGTATAGCTTCAGCTTGACGTTAATAAATGTAAAAGATGAGTATGTTGATATGGTAGTTATGGTTTGGTTTTCGACGTTTTTGGGGGTGTTTATGGTTTTGATTTCGACGTTTTTGACTCGTTTTATGGGTTGGATTTCAACATATTCGTTTAACAAATGGTTAATTTACAAAAAAATTTATCATCAACATTATGACACGAGGTTTTACGCCTGCGAGGCTGTACCGAAAAGATCGTGCAAAATGCAAGACTTGACCCTACCGGCTCTCTCTAGCGGTAGCCTTTATCAGGTTATTGGCGAAGGAAAAAAAAGCCGAAGTGCAGATGAGAGATTTCCAACTCCTTCACCACGGCTTTTCACCAGAACAGATCACCCAATTGAATTGGGCATCAAACAACTATTTTCATTGACCCCAAAAAACAAAACCAGCTTCCGCTGGCTTTGGATTGAGAGCAAAGTTTATTTGATCTCGATAGTTGAATCCTAGCCCCGAGTAGCGAGGCTTTGGATTCAAAAGATTGAATTGATTACTATTTAAATTAATTCCAGTTGTTCCACATCATATCCTCGTTGCGCCAAAGCCCTTTTCCTTCTTTAAGTTTCATTACCGGATCTAATGTGGGGTCATACAATACAAGTGTACTCAGCGGAACCACTCTTACATCCTCTTTTTTCACATCTGGGCCTGCCCCTGAAAATAGCTCCCATTGATCAACTTCCCACCTCATGACCTCAGTAACAGCGGCTCCTTTAAGGGCATCTAAATTTGTCACTGCTGAACAATTTTTGGGTAAATGATTTGGATAGCCAAAGTTAAACCATTTCCATACCCGGTTATGGCAGTTATCTATAGACAAAGCACAGTTGGGAACGTCAATAGTTGTAAAATGTTCAGGTGGAATAACCTGTATCAGATCAACCTCATTAATGCCGTAGTAATCTAAAGCTCCTAAAGGAAGCTTTTTAGACCAAGATAACTCAGCTTTTTGCAATTTAAACTGCCCACTTATATTCTCCATTGTAAAAGAAGAGGCAGTAGGGTTTGCTTCCAAGCATTCAGAAGCAACAGTTATTACCTCTCTAGCTTCTTCCGCAGAAAAATAAGCTCCTCCTGCAAATAGAAGTTCGAACCTAACTTTTTCATACAAGCCGATAGTATAAAGGAAGCGAGGTGAACTTCCTCCACTGATAGTGTAAACAAAAAATCCATTCGCATTGATTATTCGTTTTATATCATCAAGAGTGTTTAATCTATTCATAATTATTTCTTATTTGATGCATGTACTTCTTTATGGCATTCCTTACAAAGCGCTGCACCTTCTTCTTTAACTGTTCTGCCACCATCAGCATGCCTTTTTAAATGGTGACCATCAACTTCACTCAAAGTTTTTGGCTCTCCACACCCTAAACATTTACCACCCTGATCTTGAAGCATTTCATCGGTTTCGCTTCGACTAAATGCTCTCTTTGGATCTCGCTCTCCCGGTGGCACTGAACCTTTTCCTGTTGGAGCTTTAGGAACTTTAGAAAAATCGCAAGCATTATGCACCCACATATTCGTTTTGCCGACAAAGTATGTATGGTCTGTATCTACACTGAAGTTGTATGCATACTGGGGATCGCTATTGATATGAATACCAACAATACTAATATCATTTTCAGACTTTGGCCCAGAAACAACAGTTCCAGCAGCTATTTCTCCCGCAGCTAGCCAACCTTGACCGTCCACATAAAACGGATGTTCCGCTGTTGTGGTAATCGTTTCTTCAACACCGTTTTCGTCAACAACACTAAAAGTAATAGTTTCTTCATGCCAGTCTTTAAAGGTATCAGTTACTTCTCTCCATGAAATTTCACCAGTTTCATCATTTTTGGACAGGACAATATCACCTTTTTTGACTTCAATAATTGCCTTGAAACCATCAATAGTTGAAATCAAAGTATCAGGCGTGAAGCTACAACCTTCAGGTATAATATCAGCTTTCGAATCACCCTTTGAGTTTGCCTTAATAACTTTAGCTAAACGCTTTGCTTTTTGTAATGTTTTAGCCGGGTTTACAATCCCTACAGCTGCGTCAGTAACTGCGCTTCCTAAATTCAACTCCCCTGTTTCTGCATAGTTTAATGCGGCTCCAAGTGCGACATCTGCTATAAACTTAATAGCAAAGTTAGCAAATTTACCCGTCGGGTCATTTTTATTTAATGGATCATTACCTACATACGCATACATATTCATCCCATCTTTATATCCAATGGGAACAGTCTGCATAAAACGCCCTAATTCAGGGTGGTAAACCCGTGCTTTGTAGTGATAAAGCTTAGTACCTGGGATTAAGATTTGCCCAGTATAACGGAAACGTGATGAGCTGGTATTAATCGGCTCTACAAATGGGCCATACTTATGCGTAGCGACAATTGAACCTGAGCTATTCGTTTTCACTAATAAGTTGCCACTTCAGACTTACCAAGGGCAAAAAGCAAGACCTGACCCCTTCATTCCAGTTTCGACCTCATGTCTTCTCGGAATGGACCACGCAAAAATGCCTGTAGTCAAACGCAAAAATACAGCTGTAGTTGGCGGTGCTGGTGAAACTGAACTTTTCATGCAAAGAAAAGCCCCGCATGAGCGAGGCTTGAACTTTAAAGCTATTGAACCAATTCAACTACTTCAAAAATCAGTCCACGACAAAGCAGCTAACACTTTGTAACGTACTAGCAAAATCTTTATAACTTTTTAGCTTTTTGGTCTCCAGATCAACACCTTCAATTAATTTCTTCAACTGAATAATTTCAGGGTTATATCCACACTCTCCATCGTTATACCAAGTAAACATCCTATTTGGTATATACCGCAACCACTTATCAAACAGGTACCCCTCATTCTCCATAACAACGAAGAAATTATCAGGATTGAAGTGAAGTGCAGACATCAAATATGACGACATTTTATACCTAAATTCAGAATCTTGTACCTTTGCCTTATTTTCAAAATAATACCAAGATTCAGAAGCACACTTAATCCAGCTTTCTTGTCCTGATAATGTTCTTATCTCCCACATATTAACGAAGCTGTCCTTTGAATCGTTCAAGCTACTGCATGCTGAATGTGCATTCAGAGACATTAGAATTAATGAGAAAACCATTAACAATCTCATTACTGACTCCTTCATGGTTTTATATCTTTAATAGTGACGGTTATAGTTGTTGGAACCCCTGTTTTTGCATCATTTGCGATCGTATCATTTATAACCCCCATTACACCATTTAGTGCAGTCCGGCTACTAGATACCCAATCAGTTTTTGCGCTTGTTCCAACTAAAATGCACCCTTCGGAATTAGTTGCTTTATTCCCGGCATGAATCTGTATCGCACTATGGTCTTTCCCATCCTCGCCAAGAATATTGCCCTTAAGTTGTGGTTTATTATAATTGCCTGTTTTTGACGGTCCACGAACAAAGGCATCATAAGACCCCTGCTTCATTCGTACAGTTCCATTACCTGTTTTTGGGTCGTTATTAGGACTTTTGGGAGGCTCTAATGTACGACCAGAAAACGTTTGTTTTGAGCCATCACTTGATACTTTAATTGTGCCAGCGGTGCTAACTTTTGTTTCCGAAGTTCTTTGAATTTCTATATTTACAGTGGATTTCCCCGTTGGATCCGTCGCATTTATCGGATCATTCCCCACATAGGCGTACCAGTTCATGCCGTCTTCGTAGCCGATGGGGTCGGTCTGCATAAAACGGCCGAGCTTCGGATTGTAAACCCGTGCTTTGTAGTAATAAAGCTTAGTACCTGGGATTAAGATTTGCCCAGTATAACGGAAACGTGATGAGCTGGTATTAATCGGCACTCCAAATGGGCCATACTTATGCGTAGCGACAATTGAACCTGAGCCATTCATTTCACTAATAAGTTGCCAGTTAAGGCTTACCAAGGGCAAAAGTAAGACATGGCCCTTCATTTTCACCTATTGGTTAGAACTGACCCTATTGGTTACTTGGAGGCAGGGACATAACTTTAATCTTTGTTCCTTGGTTTATCTGCATCTGGGTTAAAGTACAGGTAAACAATTAGTAAGATGTAAACGCAAGCATAAACAAAAGGCCAAGCAAAAATATACCTTATGGCTATTTCAAAATTTGTACCGACCCTTTCTCCTATAGCGAGTCTGATAGTTACAAATATCATAATAAGTAACGTGGCCCATAATGCATGTTTAACTGGGCGTCTAAAAAAATTTTTTTCTTTAAGCATTAATCAATTTCCTATACGACAACTTAGAATTGTGGACTTCCCACTATAAAGCTCAGTAAATATACACTTAGGCCATAATTCCAAGCTTTTACAACATTGCGCTTAGCCATAATGGTATAAATAGCCGCGTTCAATAAATAAGATGGTAATAACTGATATGTAAAATATTTGCCGAATGAGAGTGAAGCTAAATTATCACTACCAATTATTAGAGTGATAAAAGTACTTAATACGGTATTCAAAGCCAGCATGGCTAAAGTGTATTTTACTATCCTTAAACTGTTCAATTTGTCTCCATGTGTTATGTCACAATTATGATTTTAAAATAGCTGATAATGGCTTCTGCAGTGCATGTATTCAGAAAACCACTTATAATCGCAGCCTCCTTTCACAAAGCCACCACCTCTCACTGCAAACAGCCAAACCCCTTTAATGAAATTTCTTGAGTATTCGCGCCACTTTGGTTTTTATGTTGAATGATCAAACGCGAATCTTGGCTAGTAAACGTAAAAGTTCCGAGCCAAGGTAGCTGGGCAATTGGTTGCATGTGGTAAAAACCATTGGCATCAAAGCATATAAATGAGAACTCATGATGTACCGGTGCAAATACGCCATAATCAGCGGTAAATACAGCAATGTTGTCTTGCAGCATAAAGTGTTTCGCTTGCGTACCCGCTACTAAATACCAAAAGCATATTGCTGTTATTATCACCACTTGTAAGCCGCCGAGTAAAAAGACTGAAAATTTAAGAATACGGGTCGATTTACTGGCTTCCATATAAAGGCGCTTTGCTTTTAATAATAACCAAAGCCCAATGGCAACCATAGTGAGCTTTATAATCATCAGCGCCACGCCTACTTGATACATCAGCTTAGGGCTATGCCATTGAATACCAAATGTTTGCGGGATAAACAAGCTATCAATTAGGGGCAGTAAAATGAGTAGGAATGGCAAAATAAGCGCTTTGTTTTTCATTATTTACTTTTCTAGTGTTCTCGCAAAGATAAGAGTTCAATGTTAATTCTTGGACTCTAAAAAAGCAAAAAGGCGCAACCTGAGGTTACGCCTTTTATCGTTCTGGGCAGAACTTAAAATTTACAGTGCAGCGAATACATCGTCTGTTTTAGCAGCACAGATAAAATCATTTTTGTGTAACCCTTTGATAGAGTGGCTCCACCAAGTAACGGTTACTTTGCCCCACTCGGTTAACAGACCTGGGTGGTGACCTTCTTCTTCAGCCATATCGCCCACTTTATTAGTGAACTCAAGTGCTTGCTTGAAGTTTTTAAACTTGTAAACACGCTCTAATTGCATAATGCCGTCGCGCACTTCAGGAACCCAATCTGGGATCATTTTGATCAATTCTGCTAATTCAGCATCAGATACTTTAGGCGCATCAGCACGACACGCTTCACACTTTTGTGTGCTTAATGAAGACATTATAAATCCTTAACTTGCTAATTTTTCTTTAGGAGGAAACTTTGGCTCATGTAGCCCTAATTCTTTTGCTTTACTCACCAGCGACATGATATCCATTTGTGAAATATCAAATAAGTCATTGATTGAGTTAATGGTGTAGTACATAGGCTGCATAATATCAATACGATAAGGTGTACGTAATACATCAAGCACGTTCATCGCATTGATTTCTGGCTTATCTGAGTACACATACTGTGTTTCGCCTGGGCTTGATAAAATACCACCACCATAAATACGCAGACCTTGTTCGGTTTGCATTAAACCAAACTCAACGGTAAACCAGTAAAGGCGTGCTAAATAAACACGATCTTTCTTTTCAGCGGCATAACCTAACTGACCATATTTGTGTGTAAACTCAGCAAATGCTGGGTTGGTAAGCATCGCACAATGACCAAAAATCTCGTGGAAGATATCTGGCTCTTGTAAGTAGTCAAACTCTTCACGGCTGCGAATAAAAGTCGCTACTGGGAACTGCTTGTTTGCTAATAATCGAAAGAACTCATCAAAATCGATCAGTGCCGGAACAGGCGCAACTTGCCAGCCCGTTGTTTCGAGTAACACTTCGTTGAGTTCACTAAGTTGTGGAATACGATCTGTTGGTAAATTAATTTTCTTAAGACCTGCTAAATATTCATCACAGGCTTTACCTTCTATGCAAGCGAGTTGGCGAGCAACGAGCTCAGACCATATTTTATTTTCTTCTTCGCTCCAATGGATAACCCCATTTTCATCAGGTTGCTTGGAGGTGTAATTACTTGCTTTAGCCATAATAACCTTCTTCGTTAAATCTTGATCAGCATTGATCAGAATCTCATTAACTTGTTAAGCCGATACTATGTAAAAGTAAGCGAAATTTTAATAGTTAAGGCTGTTTCTAAGGTTTGCAGAAACAGCCTTAACGTAAAGTTAAAATTACACTAAAAGATCGAAAAGTTTACACGCCACATTTTTAAAGGGATAAAATTAAGCACGACCGTAAACTTAAAATTACAACCTAACCAATGAATGTAAATGCCGTTTTAAGATCGTTAATAATGTCGTTAACATCCTCAAGACCAACTGATAATCGAATTAAGCCATCACTGATCCCTGCAGCTGCTCTTTCTTCGGGTGTATAAGGCGAATGTGTCATCGATGCAGGATGTTGAATGAGGGTTTCAGCATCCCCTAAACTGACAGCAAGCGTGCAAAGCTGGGTGTTATTTATAAATGTTTCGCCATCTTCAAGGCTGCCTTTTATTTCAAAGGCAATAACACCACCAGCGGCTTTCATCTGTGAGCCAATAAATTGATGACCCGGATGTGATTTAAGCCCAGGGTAATAAACTTGGCTTACTAGCGGGTGTTGCTCTAAATATTCAGCAACTACTTGTGCACTTGCACAGTGGCGCTCCATGCGTACAGCAAGGGTTTTTAAACCGCGATTAATTAACCATGCATCATGAGGACTAATCGTTGCACCAATATCTTTTAGCACCGTCATTTTGATTAGGTTGATATGCTCCTCTGTGCCGCATACAAGCCCTGCCACCACATCACCATGGCCATTTAGGTATTTAGTTGCGCTGTGTACCACAATATCAATACCAAACGAGGTAGGTTGCTGGAGCAGAGGCGTTAAGAAGGTATTGTCGATAACGCTTATCAGCTGATGCTGTTTGGCAACATCGGCAATTAAACTTAAATCAAGCACCGCCATGGTCGGATTAATTGGCGTTTCTGCAAAAATCATTTTTGAATTGGCTTTTACCGCACCGCGAAGTTCAGCCTCATTGGTCATATCAACAAAAGTAACTTCGATACCAAAGCGCGGCAACATGTGAGCAAAAAATGCAAAGGTACAACCGTACAACGCGCTTGATGCGACTAGGTGATCACCTTGTTGTAAAAAGCTAAGCACAGACGCAGACACCGCACCCATACCGGTCGCTGTGGCAGCCGCTGCTTCACAGTTTTCTAACTGAGCCACTTTTTGTTCTAGCTCTTGCGTTGTCGGATTACCTAAACGGGTATAAATAAAGCCTTGCTCTTCGCCAGCAAATCGGGCTGCACCTTGGGCTGCATTAGCAAATGCGAAGGTAGAGGTTTGGTAAAGCGGCGCACTCAGTGCGCCATGTGGGTCATTTGGTTTTTCTGGACCATGAATACATTGTGTATGTAAGTGATGCTTAGTCATTGTGTGTTCTCGTTTTTATTATCAGTACTTCATACTCATAAATAAAACGTAGATACCCACGATGCACAAGCATGCCGGATGCTCAGATGGCTAAATATCACTCAGCTGTTTTTATTAACTGTACACAAAAGTTGTCATTTTGTATTTTCGGTCTCTTTGTCGCTCGTACGTGAGGCAATTTTACGGGCAATACTATTGGCGGTTTCTTTTAGCAAGCTGCGCTTATGCTCTAAGCGAGGTAACGGGCGACTAAGCTCCATCGCTTTATACCCTATACGCGCGGTAAAAATACCTGCACTTAGCCCTTGCGCTGCACGGCCCGACAATTTCCCCAGTAATTCAGCGCTTAGTGCCGTTGCTGCTAAATCTGAAACTAACTCTGCACTACCAACAAACAATACTTGTTTCACTAATAAGCGGTACAATTTAATACGGCTTGCATAACCAAAACCAATACCGTAAATACGGCCAATTTGCTCAATGAGCTTAGTGCCACGCCATAGCACCGCCATCATATCAACTAAAGCCAGAGGGCTTAGCGCAACCAATAAGCCAGACTCAGTGGCAAAACGGTTAATCAGTTTTTTTGCTTGCTGATCTTGGCTGACCAATAAGCTATCGGCATATAAGGTCATGATTTCTTTATCGGTATGGTGACTTGCTATTTGCTGCTTAAACTCTTCAAATCCAGTAAGCTCCTGATGTTTATTAAGCTTTTCTAGCCATGGTAATGCTTCACCTACTTGCTCGCTATTAAGTAAGCGGTCGGCCTCTGTGCGATGCAATTGATTACGCTTTAAACTTCTTAGCATGCGGTACTCGCGCCAAATAACACGGGCAATCAATAGCACACCACTGAGAACAGCCGTTAAATACACCGAACCTAAAATAATTGATTGCTGAAACGTCACAAACAATGACATCGCAAACTCAAGTAGCACTAAAATTAAAAAGCTAACAACAAACACCCCTTTTAGGGTTTGCCATTTAGACTTTTTATACACAGGCTCAAGCTCAATGCTATCTTGCTGATCTTCTTCAGTGTCGATAAATTCGGCGTTTTCTATCACTTTAGCAACAGTTAACTCCTTCGTTGGAGCTTCGTTGCTTGCAGAGCTTGAAATACGGCGACCTGCCTGAAAGTTCATCTCCTTTGGTTGCTCAATCATGTTAGTTTATCTCCTATCAGGTACTGCATGACATGATCTAAACGAATATGCTTTAACCGTTTATCAGGGCATGGCAGTGGCGAAAACGATAAGAACTCAAAGCCCTGTTTTGGCCACTCTTGTTTGTTGAGCAGGCGTGACGGTGGCTGCGGCGGTAAATACGTCAGCCATTCTTGCTCGCCTAAAGGCTTGCCATAAATACAAGCTAACTGCTGGCCTTTCTCAGCCACTTGGCGCGGCTCTGTAGCGCAGATAGATGACATTGCCATGGTTTCGATTTGCACACCTTCGAACTTTAAATGATTCGTTTGGTCATGCACGATTGAATCAAGCAATAGCGCTAAATCTTTATGATATTGCGCACTAATATGATCTGACTTATTGGCCGCAAACAGTAGCTTGTCGATGTTTGGTTTAAACAAACGTTTAAAGAAGCTTGCTTCACCATAATTAAAGTGCGCCAGCAATTGGTTTATAACACGGCTTTGCTCATGCAGCGTTTCGCTGCCTTCATTCAAGGCACTGAGCACATCCACTAGCACAATTTGTCGGTCAAAATGACGAAAATGCTGCTCGTAAAAAGGTTTTACAACCTCTTTTACATAGGCTTTATAGCGCTTTTTAAGATGCGCTAAATTCGACCCTTCGGTTATGTCATCAGGCACATGCGCAACTGGGAAAAACTGCAGTAGCGGCGCTCCTTTAAGCTCACCAGGCATCAGCATGCGACCTGGTTGTAACATGGCAAGCTTGGTGTCTTTTTTAAGACCGACCAATAACTGCTGATAAAGCGTAGCAACATCAGCAAGTTTGCTCTCATCAACATTTGCGGATAAATCAAGTTCAGCAAGGGCGGTTAAAAATGGCTTAGCCTTTTCGTTGCGTGCTGTTTGCTGCAAGAGTGAATATTGTAATTCACACCAATCAGCAAATGATTGCTCTAGC
This sequence comes from Pseudoalteromonas sp. S4492, assembly GCF_005886115.1. Classification (NCBI taxonomy): domain Bacteria; kingdom Pseudomonadati; phylum Pseudomonadota; class Gammaproteobacteria; order Alteromonadales; family Pseudoalteromonadaceae; genus Pseudoalteromonas; species Pseudoalteromonas sp. S4492. The sequence continues at coordinate 226,119 of NZ_PNCP01000004.1, read as the reverse complement.
ATTGGCAAATCAAGTAACCATTCACCAGGGTAATCAATAATGTCTAAATAGAGTGTTGATTGCGGTGCAAAATGACCACGCAGCCCAGAATTACTTTGGTATTTAATTGCCAAACGTAAGGTATTAATACGCTCAGTGGATGCAGGCCATGCTGGCTCACCATCAACAGGTAACAACGCTGCTAATGCATTGGTATATTCAAATGTCGGAATTGTCAGTGCTTGCTGCGGCACTATTTTTGTAGCGATATGACGCTTTTCGCGCATCACATCAAAAAAAGGTAAGTTTTTATCGTCAGCTTGGCTGGTTAAGTGTTTAACCAAGGCGGTAATAAAAGCGGTTTTGCCGCTGCCACTTAAGCCTGTGACGGCTAACTTCACGTGTTGGTCTAAACTACGATGAAGGGCTTTTTCCGCTTTATTTTTTAACGAATTAAAGGTGTTCTTTGCGAATGATTGGCTCATAAAGTGTCTAGCACCTTATTTGCGCTGGGTATCACGATGCAAACAAGGTGCGTATATGTCCTTTAAAGTTTGTTGATTTCACGGCTAACCGTAAATTCTGTTGATGTGACATAGCGTTCCATCTCTTGTAAACGACCATCAACTCGAGCAAGACGATCTTTTAAATCTTGCAATGCACGGCGAGGTGGTTCCCCTTTTTGCCATACTTTAAATTTTACTTCAAGCGGGTCTTGGTGAATGCTGTCTGCGCTTTTATCTGCTTTTTCAGTCGGTTTTTTGTCTAAAATAAACCAAGCAGCAATGTAAGCAACAACAATAAACGGGCCGCCTGATAATAGTACTGCTGTCACCACTAAAATGCGTACCAGCCAAAGCTCCATGTTAAAGTAATCGCTGATACCTGCGCACACGCCAGCTATTTTACCGCGTTCTGCGTCTCTAAATAATTCGCGTTTGGTACTCATACTTTACGTCTCCACTGCGGAGCCTCTTGGTCAAGTAAGGCTTCTAATGTTTCAACACGCTCTGCCATTTTATCCGCTTTTTGTGCAAGCTCTAATAATTGGCGGTGCTCGTGTTCACTTAAACCTTGGCTCACTTGTTTTTTACTACGGTAATGTAAAATTAGCCAAAGTGGGGCAACAACCACCATAAAAACAATAATCGGTGCCATCAAAACTTCTGCGTCGAACATGGTACTCTCCTGTCAATCCGTTATGTGTTTAAGCATTGGGGGACTCGCCCCCATTTATTATTTTTTATCTGCTAGTTTTTTCTTAAGCTCAGCTAGCTCATCATCAATCTTTTCGTCTTGCTGAAGACCAGCAATTTCGTCAGCTAATGATTTTTTACCAAGATCATAAGACTCTATTTGTGATTCTAGACCATCGATCTTACTTTCGTAACGTTCGAAGCGGTTTAAAGCGTCTTCAACTTTAGAGCTGTCGAGTGCTTTTTTAACTTCAAGACGCGACTCTGCAGAGCGTTGGCGTAAGATGATTGCTTTTTGACGCGCTTTTGCATCAGCAAGCTTCTCTTGTAACGTGCTTACTTCTTGCTGTAATTTCTCGATGTGAGACTCTACATGCTCCAGCTCAGATTCAACAGCGGCGACTGCATCTGCTGACTTTTGCTTTTCAATCAGTGCTGCACGTGCTAAATCATCACGGTCTTTACTGAGTGCTAATTCAGCTTTTTCTTGCCAGTCTGCAACTTGAACTTTTAAAGTGTCAACGCGACGTACTAGCTCTTTTTTCTCAGCAAGTGTTTTAGCTGATGTAGAGCGAACTTCTACTAATGTATCTTCCATCTCTTGGATGATCAGGCGAACCATTTTTTCTGGGTCTTCTGCTTTATCTAAGATGGCATTGATATTAGAATTAACGATGTCTGCAAAACGTGAAAAAATTCCCATAACATTTACCTCTTTGGTGTTTTAACTTAATCAGTTGGTATATCTAGTATCAATATGCTTGCCAACTTTTATAAACTTAGAATAACCCAATACATTCAAACAGTTAAACTAAATTTATAAATTTCTTTAGTTCTCCAAGATAATGAAATACACTAGATCTTAGTAAAAATGACTAAGAGTTAGGGAATATGAGCCAATTTCGCCAACAGGATAATTTACTCGGCCAATCTGACAGTTTTTTAAGTGTGCTTGATCAAGTTTCGCAACTAGCAAGTTTAGAAAAGCCAGTTCTTATTATTGGTGAGCGCGGTACAGGTAAAGAACTTATTGCAGCCCGTTTGCACTTCTTATCTAAGCGTTGGGATCAAAACTATATAAAGCTTAACTGTGCAGCGCTTAACGAAAACCTGCTCGAAAGCGAATTGTTTGGTCATGAAAGTGGGGCATTTACCGGTGCCAGTAAACGCCACGAAGGCCGCTTTGAGCGTGCCAATGGCGGTACACTATTCCTTGATGAATTAGCCAACACCTCTGCGATGGTGCAAGAAAAACTGCTACGCGTTATTGAATACGGCGAGTTTGAACGCGTCGGTGGTAAGCAAACTGTTAAAGTCGATACCCGTTTAGTGTGTGCAACCAATGAAGACCTACCAACGCTTGCTGAGCAAGGCGAATTTAGAAGCGACTTACTCGACCGTCTCGCGTTTGATGTTATTACCTTACCTCCATTGCGTGAACGCCAAGAAGATATCATGTTACTGGCAGAACAATTTGCTATTAACATGGCCCGCGACCTTGAGTGGGAGCTATTTAGTGGCTTTACTCGAAGCGCCATCGAAACGCTTCAATCTTATGATTGGCCGGGTAATATTCGTGAATTAAAGAATGTGGTTGAACGTAGCCTGTATCGCCATGGTAACGAACATATTCCCGTTCACCAGATTATTTTAGACCCATTTGCGAGTAAATTTAGACCGAAACAGCGTGTAAAAGCAGCCGTGAGCAGTGCCCCCGTTACAAACGTTGAAGCAGCGCCTATTGCCACTACACAAAATCAAGATGTTGTGACACTCAATAAGCCCGACATTCAATTTCCTTGTAATTTAAAGCAGCTGTCTAACGACTTTGAAATTGATGTCATTAAAAAAGCGCTTGAACATAGCCAATTTAACCAAAAGAAAACTGCAGAACACTTAGAATTAACGTATCATCAATTACGTGGCTATTTGAAAAAATACAATTTATTAGATCAGCAGCAATAGTTAGAGGCTAATCAGGTGTTTAAACCGTTACTTGCTTTGTCTTTGGTGTGCTTAGTAGGCTGCCTAGATAACGAAGAAAAAACCACAGAACAAAAAAACCAGGGCTTGGTCTATTGCGCTGAAGCAAACCCTGTGTCGTTTAATCCGCAAGTGACAACGACGGGGTCAACTATCGATATTATCGCCAATCAGCTTTATGACCGACTACTGAGTATTGATCCGGTGTCTGCCGAATTTCAGGCAGAATTAGCAACCGATTGGAAAATTAGCCCAGATGGTAAAGCAATCACCTTTACCCTACGTAAAGGGGTTAAATTTCATACCACAAAATATTTTACCCCAACCCGTGACTTTAACGCAGATGATGTCATTTTCACCTTTAGCCGCTTATTCGACGTCTACAACCCTTATCACTTTGTTGGTGATGCCAGTTACCCTTATTTTCAAAGTGTGGGTATTGATCAGCTTATTCGCCGTATTGTGCGTGTTTCTGATTACCAAGTACGGTTTGAACTTTATAATGCTGAAAGCAGCTTTTTAGCAAACCTAGCAACCGACTTTGCCGTGGTGTTATCCGAAGAATACGCCATGCAGCTTAAAGCTCGAAATCAAGAAAACTTATTTGACCAATACCCGGTTGGTACGGGCCCGTATGTATATAAAGAATACCGCCGCGACCGTTTAATTCGCTATTACCGCAATCCAGACTACTGGAAACATCCGGTTGTGCTTGAGCAACTGGTGTATGACATTACGCCAAACGGCACCACACGCGTTGCAAAAATGCTCACTAAAGAATGTGATGTGACTGCGCATCCAAGCAGCGCGCAGCTGAGTATTTTATCGCAACGCGAAGACATTAAAGTTCAAAAAGAGCAAAACTTAAATATTGGTTACTGGGCTTTTAACACTGAGCGCCCACCTTTTGATGATGTGCGTGTACGCCAAGCACTCGCGAGCGCCATTGATATCGATAAAATTATGCAAGCGGTGTATTACGGTAATGGGATTAAAGCGCAGTCTTTACTGCCTCCTGCTTCGTGGGCATTTGAAGCGCAAAAAGCGATGCCAGAATTTAACCCTGCACTTGCCAAAACTTTACTTGCCGAAGCGGGCTACAAAGATGGCTTTGATATGAATATTTGGGCCATGCCGGTAAGCCGAATTTATAATCCCAATGCCCGTAAAATGGCTGAGCTAATGCAAAGTGATTTACGTAAGATTGGCGTTAACGTCAATATCGTAGAATACGAGTGGAACACCTTTTTACAACGCGTTGGTGAGCATAGACACGATAGCGTATTACTTGGCTGGGCTGCGGATACGCCCGACCCAGATAACTTTATGAGTCCGTTATTAAGCTGCACCGCTACCTTCAGCGGTAAAAACCCGGCTAATTGGTGTGATCCTGAGTTTGACTTATTACTGACTCAAGCGCTTGACACCACCGACATAGAAAAACGTAAACAATATTACAATCAAGCCCAACGCATTATTGTTCAAGAGCTGCCTATTTTACCGATTGCTCATGGCATGCGCTTTCAAGCCGCAAGTAGTGATGTAAAAGGCATCAGCTTGAGTCCATTTGGCGGTATCTCGCTTGCTAATGCGAGGAAAGAATAATGATACTTGATTATATTCTTCGCCGCTTCGCCTTGTTAATGTTTATGATGCTGACGCTGAGTATCTTTACCTTTTCATTAAGCTTTTTGTTTCCGGGTGATGCGCTAACTAACTTAAGTGGTATTACGAACAGCACCTTCTCACAAACCAGTGCGCTTGAAGATAAGTTCCATTTTACTGACAACTATGTGGTGCAATACTTTGCCTTTTTAGACCGTATTTTACACGGTGATTGGGGTGTCTCTTTTGCATCAGGCGAAAGTGTATTTCAACATATCAAAGACTTATTTCCTGCAACACTAGAGTTAAGTGTTTATGCATTGTTTGTCTCTGTTGCTGTTGGCGTACCTGCGGGTATTTTGGCGTCTGCCTATTACAAACGTTGGCCAGACAAATTTATAAACTCAGGCACGCTGATTGGTTACTCAATGCCCGTATTTTGGTTAGCACTGTTGTTGATCATGGTGTTTTCACTGCAGTTAGGCTGGTTTCCGATGTCTGGCCGCATGGGTTTACTTTATGAAATTGAACCAGTGACTGGCTTTATTCTCATTGATATTATTGTTGATGACTTTCCTTACCACGGCATGGCATTTTTAGATGCATTGCATCATTTAACTTTGCCAACCATAGTACTGGCTATGTATCCAACCACAGTATTAGTGCGTTTTACCCGTGATTCAATGTTGAAAGTGTTAGACCAAAGCTATATTAAAACAGCGCGAGCAAAAGGCTTAAACCGTGCTCAGCTGATTATTCACCACGCACTGCGTAATGCGCTGCTACCGGTTATCAAGCAAATAGGTTTACAGTTTAGTACCTTGATCACCCTTGCGATGATCACCGAAGTTATTTTCTCATGGCCAGGCATTGGTCGTTGGCTAATCGATAGTATTTATCAGCGTGACTACCCTGCCATTCAAGGTGGCTTACTCGCTGTTTCTATGTTCGTTATTTTAGCTACGATTATTGCTGAGCTCACTTATACCTTATTCGACCCATTATCGCGGAACCAAGCTCATGGCAAAGTTTAATTTATTCTCTGAAGAGTCGAATAAATCGCCACTGGCGCGATTTTGGAAGAAATTTAAAACCAATCACCCTGCCCTTGTGGGTTTATGGTTATTTATCGCTTTAGTGTTACTGGCTGTATCTGCTCCCCTTCTTGCCCCTTATGGCGTTAACCAGCAACACAGTGATGCACTGCTGTTACCGCCATCTTGGCATGATGCTGGAGATGTACGCTTTCTATTAGGCACCGACGATTTAGGCCGTGATGTGCTCTCACGCTTAATGAATGGCGCGACCTACACGTTTGGTTTATCGGTTGTCGCGGCTTTGATCACCACAGTGATTGGCGTATTAGTGGGTACTTTTGCTGGGATCAGCCGTGGTATTCGTTCAAGTTTTTTAAATCACTTGCTCGATATTACCTTATCGATACCTTCACTGTTGCTTGCCATCATTATTATCGCGATCCTTGGTCCAGGCCTGATGAATACAGTATGGGCAATTATTCTAGCCTTGCTGCCTCAGTTTATTCACTCTGTACGTAACTTGATTGTTGAAGAGCTAAACAAGGATTACATCACGGCATTTAAACTGGATGGTGCGTCAAATTGGCATATTCTCGCCCGTGGTATCTTTCCGAATATTTACGAGCATATTGTGGTTATTTTTACCATGGCGCTTTCTACGGCTATTTTGGATATCTCAGCGCTTGGCTTTTTAAAACTCGGTGCACAACCGCCCACCACAGAATGGGGTGCCATTTTGGCTGAGAATCTGGGTTTAATTTACCTTGCCCCTTGGACTGTTGGCTTACCGGGCGTATTATTATTTTTAGCAGTACTGTCTACCAATTTAGTAGGTGACGGTTTACGCCAAGTGCTTAAAGAACGTAAGGCCGACTAATTATGCAATTACTCGATATTCGCAACCTCACGATAGAGTTACGTACCTCAGATACCGTTATTCGTGCGGTAGATAGAGTGAGCATGACCTTAAAAGAAGGTGAAGTACATGCATTGGTTGGTGAGTCAGGCTCAGGTAAAAGCTTGATTGCAAAAGCTATTGTTGGGGTTTTGAACAAGCGCTGGCATATTACCGCAGACCGCATGCATTGGCGTGGTGTTGATTTAATGCGCTTATCTAACGAACAGCGCCGTAAATTGGTTGGTCAAGACATTGCCATGATCTACCAAGATCCTAGCCGCTGCCTCGACCCAACAGCCAAGATATTTGACCAAATTGCCGAGACCTTACCCGCACAAGAAACCAGTGGTTTTTTCTTAAAACGTAATAGACAACGAAAAGATCGTGTTAAAGCGTTAATCCATAAGGTGGGTATTAAAGATCATAAAAAGGTGCTCGACAGCTATCCTCATGAGCTCTCTGAAGGTATTTGTCAAAAGGTGATGATTGCCATGGCAATTGCGCGTACACCCAAACTACTGATTGCCGATGAACCAACGACAGCCCTTGAAAGCACCACTCGTGCGCAAGTCTTTAGGCTATTAAAGAGCTTGAACCAGCTAAAAAACATGTCGATTTTGATGATTTCTCACGAGCTTGAAGAAATTGTCGAGTGGTCACACGGTATGCATGTATTGTACTGCGGACAAATGGTTGAAGCAGGTCCAACAAATCGTATCTTTAGCCAGCCGCACCACCCGTATACTCAAGCACTGTTAAAAAGTTTACCTGATTATGAGCAAGGGCTTGCTCATAAAGAGCCTTTTTATGCGCTAAAGGGCACCATTCCAACCTTACAGCATCTACCGATAGGTTGCCGTTTGGGGCCGCGTTGCCCACAAGCACAAAAAGAATGTGTGGTAACACCGAAATTGACCAAGCATCACAGCCACAGTTATGCCTGCCATTTCCCATTAATTAAGGCGATGAAATAATGCAACCGCTGTTAAAAGTTCAAGCGTTATCAAAGAGTTTTAACCTACGTGCAGGCTTGTTTTCGCGTAAACGATTCTCTGTTCTAAAAGATATTTCGTTTTGCTTAGGACAAGGCGAGACGATAGCCATTATTGGCGAAACTGGCTCAGGTAAAAGTACCTTGGCAAAATTACTGGCTGGAGCCGATAACGCCGATAAAGGGCAAATTCTACTCGATGGCAATATCATCGAAAATGATGGCTTACGTGATAACGACTGTCGCCACATTCGGATGATCTTCCAAGACTCTGAAGCGTCGTTAAACCCGGGTTTGACGATAGGCGACATGCTGAATGACTGTTTACAGTACAACACTGATTTAAACAAAGAAGCGCGTGAAGAAAAAATAAAACAAACTCTCGCAAAAGTGGGTTTGCTATTAGACCACCAACACTATTACCCACACATGTTTAGTAGCGGCCAATTGCAACGTATAGCGCTTGCAAGAGCTTTAATCTTAGATCCTAAGGTTGTGGTGCTCGATGAAGCGTTATCGTCTCTAGACCCATCTGTGCGCGCACAAACGGTAAACTTATTACTGCGTCTACAAAAAGATACCGGCCTTAGCTATGTGCTTATTACGCATCACCTAAGTTTAGTGCGTCATATTAGCGACCAACTTGTGGTACTTGATCACGGTGAAATTGTTGAATACGGCCAAACGGAAGCGATTTTCCAAGATCCACAGTCGGTGGTGACGCAGAAGTTATTGAATTGCTGATGGTGAGCTGTCAGCTATCGGCCGTAAGCTGTCAGTTTAATTCGGCGTTAAAACGCCTCCCACGCGGGAGATTTGATCACTCAATTAACTTTACTCTTTCCCCTTGCAACTTTACTCTTATCAAAACTTTTTATACATCCCTTGGCTTTGTGGTGCGACAAACTTGTAGCCAAGCTTTTCGTAAAAGCTGGGTTTGTCGGCGACCATAGTGACGTAACTACCTTCATAAGCGGCAGATTCGATGTAGCGGTCAACATGTTCCATAATCACACGCCCTAACCCTTGCCCTTGATATTCAGGTGATACAGCAATATCAACCACTTCAAAATTACAACCACCATCACCAATAACACGACCCATGCCAATCAACTCATTGTTTTTGCGAATACAAATAGCATAGAGAGAGTTTGGCAATCCCGCCTTCGCTGCTGCTAATGAACGAGCGGATAAGCCAGCCTTAAGGCGCATTGCACAGTATTCTTCTGCACTTGGTAACTGCTCTATTAGGCGATACTCCATAAATACTCCTTGTAGTTGCGAGTGCGATTAGCTTCAACGGTAACAAAAAAGGCGCCATAAGGCGCCTTTTATTTAAGTCATTTTGCTACTTATTCAGCAGCTTGCACAACTTTTGGTACTTTTACATCTGCTTGTGCTTTAAGTGCAGCGATGAATACCATGTAGTTTTTATTCACTTGAGCCATAGTGATGTTTTGCTTTTGTTGCTCGTTAATTTCAGCGTTAGCCGCTGGATTAACTGCTTTTAGTGCAACGATAGCCGCATCACCATTGTTTAAGTCAACAACATCAACCACTGGTGCACCTTGAGGGTGAGCCATTTTGAAAGCTTGTTGAACAATCGCAGGTGAAACTGTGTAAGCTTGGCGAGCAAGTGCAGCTTCTTGACGCACAGTTAAGCCTTCAGCTTGTGCAACATCATTTAAGCTCTTACCTGCTTCGATGTCAGCATACAGTGTGCGTGCTTTTTCTTTAGCAAGTTCAGATGCTTTTTGTGCAACTAACGTCGCTTTGATTTGCTCAGAAACATCTGCAAGCGCTTTCGTTGTCGCCGCTTTGTGATCGTTTACACGAACAACAACGGCATGCTCATCACCCACTTCAATCACTTCTGAATTCATGCGATCTTCTAACACTTCAGGAGAGAAAATAGCAGCAATCACTTGTGGATTGTTTAGTGGTTCAGGTAACGAGTTACGTGTCACTAGTTCAGTTTTTTGTACTTCAACACCAGCAGCTTCAGCGGCATCCGTTAAAGTATCTGAAATTTCAAACGCCAGCTCACCCATTTGAGTTTGCTTTTCATAAAACGCATTTACTTTCTTAGTACGTTCAAGTTCAGCACGAAGCTCATCTTTTACGTCAGCATATGGCTTAACTTGTTGTGTTTGAATGTCAGTAAGTTTGATGATGTGGTAACCAAATTCTGATTCTACAACGTCTGAAATGTCGCCTTTATTTTCAAGAGCATAAGTTGCATCTTCAAACGCAGGGTCCATCATGTCACGTTCAATCCAATCTAAGTCACCGCCCATTTCAGCGCTCACAACATCATCTGAAGACGATTCAGCTAACTCGGCAAAATCAGCACCATTTTGTAATTGTGCTAGTAACTCTTCTGCTTTCGCTTTTGCTGCATCATCGTCTTCGCTGTTATCAATTAAGATGTGCGATACACGACGCTTTTCTGGTTCAACGTACTGGGCACTGTTTTGCTCGTAATACGCTTTAATGTCGTCTTCTGAAACACTTGAATCTAGCGTTAGGTTTGCTGCATTTAAATCAATGTAACTAACTGATACTTGCTCAGGAGCCAAGAATTGCGGTTGATTTAATTCATAGTAATCAGCAATTTCTTGCTCACTCACCGCTACACCCGCTTGTAATGATTCTTTTGTCACAACAAGGTAATCAATACTACGCGTTTGCTGTTGTAGCGCTACGTTGTTGTTTAATTCGTTTTCTAGGATGAAATCAGTACCAGCAACTGCACCAACCAACTGGCTGCGTGTCATGTCTTCACGTAAATACTCACGGAAAGCGTCTGGTTGGAAATTCATTTGACGAATAACTTGTAAGTAACGGTCGTTGCTAAACTGGCCGCCAACTTGGAAGTAAGGCATTTCTAAAATAGCTTTACGAACACTTTCATCACTTACACGAAGACCTAATTCTGCCGCTAGTTGAGTTTGCAATTCTTGTTGTACTAAACGGTCAATTACGCCTTGGCGGATTTGTGCCATGTAATTTGGATCAGCAGCGATTTGTGCGAAGTATTCACCAAATTGTTGTTCTAAACGGTTACGTTCGTTTTGGTATGCACGGCTGAACTCGGTTTGGCTAATTTTAACTCCATTTACTTCTGCAACGGGTTGCTCTGTGGTTTGTCCTAAATAACCACCGATCCCAGCTAAAGCAAAAGATAAAATCACCGCGCCTAAAATAATTTTGGCTGCAGGTCCCTGCGAACCTTCTCTGATTTTCTCAAGCATTTATCTATCTCTATTCTGATCAGGTACAAATTATACCAATTAGCGAATTAAAAATTATTGCGGATTGGTATCAACCCTGCTCATGTAAAAAAAGCGTATCTTACCAGATACGCTTTTTCACTTGAAGTAACTGGTGATAAGTTACCTAAATTCATTTAAGTGTGCTTAGGTATCCCTCACCAACTAATCTTTATTGATTAGTTTACTGCGTCTTTCAGCGCTTTACCTGCTTTGAAAGAAGGAATGTTTGCTGCAGCAATCTGGATAGTCTCACCAGTTTGCGGGTTACGACCTGAACGTGCTGCACGCTCACGTACTGAGAAAGTACCAAAGCCTACTAGCGCTACTGAATCGCCATCTTTAAGAGCGCCTGAAACAGCCTCGATGAATGAATCTAGTGCACGACCTGCAGCCGCTTTAGAAATGTCAGCGTCAGCTGCGATTTGATCGATTAATTGAGATTTATTCACAATATCATCCTCTTTCATTGTTATTATCAAGAGCGATTGTTTTTATAAAAAATAACATCACTGTTTTGAAAATTTATGAGCAAATTAAGTTTATGCTCAGTTTATTATATTTTTCTCAACCCTAGGCCACATAAGGCCTAGGCTTGAAAACTAGTGCTTAACTTATCATACCCTTTGTATTTGAAAAGCCCCTAATTGCACTTTTTTGCGGTTTTTTACTGGTTTTTTTCAGTTTCGACAGAAAAACTCTCAACTGGATGCTTCAAAGCCAGTTTTAAAACGTCATCAATCCATGTAACTGGGTGAATTTCAAGGCCCTCTAATACGTTATCAGGGATCTCTTTTAGGTCACGTTCGTTAATTTTTGGAATAATAACGGTCTTAATTCCACCACGATGTGCGGCTAGAAGCTTTTCTTTTAAGCCACCAATTGGTAATACTTCACCACGTAACGTGATTTCACCCGTCATCGCAACATCTGAGCGTACCGGGTTACCCGTTAAGCTTGATACCAAACCAGTTACCATCGCAATACCAGCACTTGGGCCATCTTTTGGTGTCGCACCTTCAGGCACGTGCACATGAATGTCACGTTTTTCGTAGAAGTCGCTATTAATGCGTAATTTTTCAGCACGATTACGAACGACTGTCATTGCAGCCTGAATTGACTCTTGCATCACATCGCCAAGTGAACCGGTGTAAGTTAGCTTGCCTTTACCTGGTACGGCTGCTGATTCAATCGTCAGTAAATCACCACCTACTTCAGTCCATGCAAGGCCAGTTACTTGACCAATGCGGTCGCCGTCTTCAGCTTTGCCATAGTCAAAGCGCTGCACACCTAAGAACTCTTCAAGATTGCTATCGTCGATAACAACTTTCTTAGTGTCTTTATCTAGTAAGATGTTCTTAACCGCTTTACGGCATAGTTTTGACACTTCACGCTCTAAATTACGAACACCCGCTTCACGAGTGTAGTAGCGGATAATGCCAATAATTGCGCTGTCAGCAATCTCAACTTCGTCATCTTTTAAGCCATTACGCTTAACTTGTTTAGGAATTAAGTGTTGCTTAGCAATGTTTAGCTTCTCGTCTTCGGTGTAACCCGAAAGGCGAATAACTTCCATACGGTCTAATAATGGACCTGGGATATTAAAGCTATTTGACGTTGCCACGAACATCACGTCTGATAAGTCGTAATCAACTTCTAAGTAGTGATCAGCAAAATGGCTATTTTGCTCAGGATCAAGTACTTCAAGTAATGCTGATGCTGGGTCGCCACGCATATCTGATGACATCTTATCGATTTCATCCAATAAGAATAATGGGTTCTTCACACCAACTTTAGTCATATTCTGGATTAACTTACCAGGCATTGAACCAATGTAAGTACGACGGTGACCACGAATTTCTGCTTCATCACGTACACCACCTAATGCCATACGCACATATTTACGACCGGTAGAACGCGCAATTGACTGACCTAATGAGGTTTTACCCACACCAGGAGGGCCCACTAAACATAAAATTGGACCTTTTAGCTTATTAGTGCGCTGTTGCACCGCTAGGTACTCAATAATGCGTTCTTTAACTTTATCTAGGCCGTAATGGTCGCTATCTAAAATCTTTTGTGCGCCAGCTAAGTCTTTTTTCACTTTAGAGCGTTTTTTCCAAGGCACATTGATAAGCGTATCAATGTACGAGCGCACCACAGTTGCTTCCGCCGACATAGGCGACATCATTTTTAACTTAGCAAGCTCAGCATTGGCTTTTTCTTGTGCTTCTTTAGGCATGCCAGACTCTTCGATACGCTTTTTAATCGCTTCGAATTCATCAGGTACATCATCAAGTTCGCCCAGCTCTTTTTGAATCGCTTTCATTTGCTCGTTGAGGTAGTACTCACGCTGCGATTTTTCCATCTGCTTTTTAACGCGTGTACGGATTTTTTTCTCAACTTGCAGTAAATCGATCTCACCTTCCATAAGTGCCATTAAGTATTCAAGGCGCTCAGTGACATCGGCAATCTCAAGTACTTTTTGCTTCTCAGGAACCTTCAGTGGCATGTGCGCTGCCATAGTATCGGCAAGGCGTGCAGCTTCATCAATACCTGATACTGAAGTAAGTACTTCAGGTGGGATCTTCTTATTAAGCTTTACATAACCTTCAAACTGGCTCACAGCACTACGAATGAAGATATCTTGTTCTTGTTCGTCGATATGGCCTGATTCAATAAACTGTGCTTCTGCAACAAAGAAATCATCGTTATCTAAAAACTTTTCAACGCTTGCACGTTGCGTGCCTTCAACTAGCACTTTTACAGTGCCATCAGGCAGCTTTAATAACTGAAGTACTGTGGCAATGGTGCCAACACGGTAGATATCATCTTGCTGTGGATCATCAACAGAGGCGTCTTTTTGCGCCACTAGGAAAATTTGTTTGTCCTTGTCCATCGCCGCTTCTAGGCATTTTATTGATTTTTCACGACCAACAAATAGCGGGATCACCATGTGTGGATACACCACTACATCGCGCAGTGCCAACACGGGGATTTCGACTCGATCAGTTCTCTCAAGCGTCATTATATTCTCTTCGCACTTCATTTATTTTAAAGATTACTCAAGTATATGGGGATATGTAAGGGAAAGTTCAACATATTTATAAAAAAAGGAGCCTTTGGCTCCTTTTTCGTGTTCAACTGCTTAACTTTTAAACTATTACAGCTTTATTCTGATGCAGCTTTGTCTTGGTTACCGCTTTGGTAAATCAAAATTGGATCTGATTCGCCTTTAATAACGGTTTCATCGATAACCACTTTGCTCACATCATCCATCGAAGGTAATTCATACATAGTATCAAGTAGTACACCTTCAACGATTGAACGTAAGCCACGGGCACCTGTTTTACGCTCCATTGCCTTGTGAGCAATCGCACTCAATGCATCTTCGCGGAACTCAAGCTCAACATCTTCCATCGCAAATAATGCAGAGAACTGTTTAGTTAATGCATTTTTTGGTTCACTTAAGATTTGAATAAGCGCTGCTTCATCTAGTTCTGTTAGTGTTGCAACAACCGGAAGACGACCAATAAACTCTGGGATTAAACCATATTTAACTAGATCTTCTGGCTCAACATCTTTAAATGTTTCGCTAAGGCTGCGACTACCTGATGATTGCTTAACTTCAGCGCCAAAACCAATGCCGGTATTTTTATGACTGCGTTGTTCAATCACTTTATCAAGGCCAGCAAATGCACCGCCACAGATAAATAGAATTTTCGATGTATCTACTTGCAAGAACTCTTGCTGTGGATGTTTACGACCGCCTTGTGGTGGCACAGACGCAACCGTCCCTTCTATTAGTTTAAGTAAGGCTTGTTGTACACCTTCACCTGATACGTCACGGGTAATCGATGGATTATCAGACTTGCGAGAAATCTTGTCGATTTCATCAATGTAGACAATACCACGTTGCGCTTTTTCAACGTCGTAATCACATTTTTGCAGTAGCTTTTGAATAATGTTCTCAACGTCTTCACCTACATAACCCGCTTCAGTTAGTGTCGTTGCATCAGCCATCGTGAATGGCACATCAAGTAAACGAGCCATGGTTTCAGCAAGTAATGTTTTACCACTACCTGTAGGGCCAATTAATAGGATATTACTCTTACCAAGCTCTATATCCGCATTGATTGTTTGATTACGTAAACGTTTATAGTGATTGTATACCGCAACCGACAGCACTTTTTTCGCGTGGTCTTGGCCAATCACGTAATCATCTAAGTGATTACGAATTTCTTTCGGCACAGGCAGTTTATCAGACGCATTATGCTTCGGCGCAATGTCTTTGATTTCTTCCCTGATAATATCGTTACACAGCTCAACACATTCATCACAAATATATACTGAAGGGCCAGCAATTAATTTGCGAACTTCGTGCTGGCTTTTGCCGCAAAAAGAGCAGTATAACAATTTATTACTTTTGTCGCCGTCTGTAGGAGTGTCAGACATTCAGCTACCTCATTTATTACGTTGGCAGT
The DNA here is from genome assembly GCF_005886115.1 of Pseudoalteromonas sp. S4492. NCBI lineage: Bacteria > Pseudomonadati > Pseudomonadota > Gammaproteobacteria > Alteromonadales > Pseudoalteromonadaceae > Pseudoalteromonas > Pseudoalteromonas sp. S4492. The sequence continues at coordinate 210,674 of NZ_PNCP01000004.1, read as the reverse complement.
AGCGCGAGGCTACTGCTAATTCACTATGTTTAACTATATCAAAGATTATTAGTTTTCGCATAGTAAAGGGTGATAGCTAACAATACGATATTATTAGCTATTCAGATTACTTCGAATCGCGGCTTGAAAATACTGAGTCAACTAGGCCGTATTCAACAGCTTCGCTTGCGCTCATAAAGTTGTCGCGATCGGTATCACGAGATACAACTTCTAGCGGCTGACCAGTATGTTCAGCCATTAAACGGTTTAGCTTATCTTTAATTGATAAGATTTCACGGGCGTGAATTTCAAAGTCAGACGCCTGACCTTGGAAACCACCTAATGGTTGGTGGATCATCACACGTGAATTCGGTAAACAGAAACGCTTACCTTTAGCACCACCTGATAATAAAAACGCACCCATGCTTGCCGCTTGGCCAACACAAATTGTGCTTACGTCAGGTTTGATAAAATTCATGGTATCGTAAATTGCCATACCAGCAGTCACTGAACCACCAGGCGAATTGATATAAAGGTAAATATCTTTCTCTGGGTTCTCTGATTCTAAGAACAGCATTTGTGCAAGAATCAAATTAGCCATGTTATCTTCAACTTGGCCTGTTAAGAAAATAATGCGCTCTTTTAAAAGACGTGAGTAAATATCATATGAGCGCTCACCTTTCGCTGTTTGTTCAACAACCATAGGGACTAATGCGTTTAGAGGGTCTATCATACCGCTATTCATTCTTATTTAATTCCTTATCCGCTGCGACTCATCCTTACTATAAGGAAAGCACATTTATACTAATGTTAATTAAGCTGTCTGTTCAATCTTTATAAGTATATAGGAACTTATCAGAACAAATTCAATCCTCGTCGAAAAAAGTTCTGAATTAACATCAGTTTTGTTGTTTTTTGAGAAACTACTTAGCACAAACTAAAATGGCCCGAGTACACTGTATAAATACAGGGTAACACGAGCCATTTAATCGTTAGCGAGAGCTTAAGTCAATGACTTATTAAGCACCTTGCTGTGGATTCATGATGTCGTCGAATGCTTTTTCAACGTCAGTCACGTTTGCTTTAGCTAGGATAGCTTCAACTGCTTGCTCTTCCATAGCAACGTTGCGCATTTGCTGCATAAGTTGATCATTTGCTTTGTAGTACTCTACTACTTCAGTTGGATCTTCGTATGCAGAAGCTACAGTTGCGATTAACTCTTCAACTTTAGCGTCGTCAACTTTAAGCTCGTTCGCTTTAATTACTTCACCTAGTAATAGGCCAGTTTTAACGCGAGTAACAGCTTGCTCATGGAATAATTCAGCTGGAAGCTCAGGCATGTTTTGAGCGTTGCCACCGAAACGTTGTGCAGCTTGCTGACGTAGTGCATCAATTTCTTGATCAACTAGCGCTTTAGGCACTTCGATTTCGTTGTTAGCTAAAAGACCTTTGATTGCTTGGTCTTTAACGTTAGCTTTAACCGCTTGGTCAAGCTCACGTGTCATGTTCTTTTTAACTTCTTCTTTAAGAGCATCAACACCGCCTTCAGCTACACCGAATTTAGCTGCGAACTCATCGTTAAGCTCTGGAAGCTCTTGCGCTTCAACTTTTTTCACAGTGATTGCGAAAGAAGCAGCTTTACCTTTAAGGTTTTCAGCGTGGTATTCTTCAGGGAATGTTACTTCAGCAACAACTTCTTCGCCTGCTTTTTTACCAACGATGTTGTCTTCGAAACCTGGGATCATACGACCTTGGCCAAGTTCTAGAGGGAAGTCTTCAGCTTTACCGCCTTCGAACTCTTCACCGTCGATAGAACCAACGAAGTCGATAGTTACACGGTCTTTCTCGCCTGCAGCTGCGTCAACTTCAGCCCAAGTAGCGTGTTGCTTACGTAAAGTTTCTAGCATGTTAGCTAGATCTTCGTCAGTTACAGATACAGCTGGTTTTTCAACAGCGATTTTATCTAAACCTTGGATTTCAACTTCAGGGTAAACTTCGAAAGTTGCATCGAATTCTAAATCTTTACCAGCTTCTAACGCTTTAGGAGCGAAAGTAGGTGCACCTGCTGGGTTAATTTTTTCTGAAACGATTGCTTCAATGTAGTTGCGTTGCATTAATTCGCCAGCAACTTCTTGACGTACTGCAGCACCATAACGCTTGTTGATGATAGACGCTGGAACTTTACCAGGGCGGAAACCATCGATACGCTGGGTTTTAGACAGTTGTTGTAAGCGTTTTTTAACTTCAGTCTCAACGTTCTCTGCAGGAACGGTGATGGTCAGACGGCGCTCAAGGCCTTGAGTCGTCTCAACAGAAACTTGCATGATTTACCTCAATCTTCAATTTTGGCGACTGTTCGCCTTCCTTACAAACAAGGTGATCTCCATGAGTGATAGCAAGTTTTAATGCTGAAAAATTCAACTTAAAACGGCGCATTGTAACCATGAGATACCATTGCTGCTTTGCCTCTATGGGCACTATGTTAAACAATAGACGCGGCATTATAACCTAATATTTATGATAGTCGAGTCTAGGGGGCAATTATTTGGCGTATATAGCAGCATTCAGCGTTTAAGTGCGTAAAAAACGAACGCAATAAATTAACAAAGGAGAATTAAGCTTGCTTAGAGGTATTGAAAAGAATTAACTGGCTTCGAATAGAGGGAATGAAGCATAAATTTTAAAAGTGGTCGGCGATGCAGGATTTGAACCTGCGACCCCTTGGACCCAAACCAAGTGCGCTACCAAACTGCGCTAATCGCCGATACTGAGAGAAGTTTTGAAAATAAAGACCACTTAAGAAAAGTGGTCGGCGATGCAGGATTTGAACCTGCGACCCCTTGGACCCAAACCAAGTGCGCTACCAAACTGCGCTAATCGCCGATATCTTAAGTAAATTGGGGTGACTGATGGGGCTCGAACCCACGACAACCGGAATCACAATCCGGGGCTCTACCAACTGAGCTACAATCACCACGGCATTTACATATTTTCAAATGGCGCACCCGGAAGGATTCGAACCTTCGACCAACGCCTTAGAAGGGCGTTGCTCTATCCAGCTGAGCTACGGGCGCATCGAAAACTTCATAAGTTTGCCTGTAAGCGCCGCTTCTTAAAGAAGAAGTGGTCGGCGATGCAGGATTTGAACCTGCGACCCCTTGGACCCAAACCAAGTGCGCTACCAAACTGCGCTAATCGCCGATGCTTACCGTTGTTTGCGAGTGACCTCGTTAACAACGGGGTGCATAATAGTGATTTGACCGAGTTAGGTCAAACATTTTTTTAAGAAAATAATTCAATCGGTCACTTTTAGCTCACAATGGTTAAATATTGCAAATATAAGCTAAAATTTGAACTCTTTTTTATAAAGTAGCGCTTTATATAAGATTGCATCTTGGCGCTATGATGCTTTTCTGCGAAAATACGCAACATAAATAAATATGATCAAACAAACATGATTTGTGTATCCACGCCCCCTTTATTGGATAATCATATTTAGATGTATCAGTATCAAGTTAACTAACCCCAATGAAAGGTCACCCATGACGGCAAACATCATCGATGGTAAGGCAATAGCTAAACAAGTACGCAGCAATGTAGCAGAGCGAGTTGCAGAGCGTGTAGCGAATGGATTACGCGCTCCTGGACTAGCAGTCGTGCTAGTTGGTCAAGATCCAGCTAGCCAAGTGTATGTTGGTTCTAAACGTAAAGCATGTGAAGAAGTCGGCTTTGTATCTAAGTCTTACGATTTACCTGGCGACACGACTGAGCAAGACTTACTTGCATTAATAGATCAACTAAACGAAGACAAAGAAGTAGACGGTATCTTAGTACAGTTACCTTTACCACAAGGTCTTGATGCTGAAAAAATTCTTGAGCGCATCACACCACATAAAGATGTTGATGGTTTCCATCCTTATAACATTGGTCGTTTAGCACAGCGTATGCCGGCACTTCGCCCTTGTACGCCAAAAGGGATTATCACCCTACTAGACTCAACGGGTGTTCGTTATAAAGGTATGCACGCAGTTGTTGTTGGCGCCTCAAACATCGTTGGTCGTCCTATGTCACTTGAGCTTTTACTTGCTGGCTGTACTACAACAGTATGTCACAAGTTCACTCAAGATTTAGAAACTCATGTTCGCCGTGCCGACTTATTAGTTGTAGCGGTAGGTAAACCTGAGTTCATTCCGGGTGAATGGGTTAAAGAAGGCGCTATTGTGATTGATGTGGGTATTAACCGTCTTGAATCAGGTAAGCTTGTTGGTGATGTTCAGTATGACGTCGCGGAACAAAAAGCACATTTCATTACCCCTGTACCAGGTGGTGTTGGTCCAATGACTGTTGCAAGCTTAATTGAAAATACGCTTGAAGCATGTGAAAAGTATCACAGCTAAGAAAAGCTATATTATTGTAAAAAGGCTGCCAATGGGCAGCCTTTTTGCTTTTAAGTTTTTTGTTGTTTGAACTGCTTAAGTTTTAGCATCTGGGGGAGCACTGAAAACACAATCATCATAAACATCAATAGGTATTGCCAGTCTTGATATTGTTCGTTTATGAGCAAAACAGCACATACTATTCCTGCAATTGGGTTTGCAATGGTGCCAAATGAAAACTCAGCCACAGTCATGCGCCCTAATAACCAAACATACAAAATATAGGCAATAGCGGTATTGGGCACGATTAACCAAAATAGCGCCGAATATTGCAGCGCTGAAATTGGCTCAAATACCACTTGGTATTGCTCTGGGTTTAGCAAACTTCCATCGATAAAAGCAGCTAGCAATAATATGCTGCCACCAATGATTAATTGCCAAGTAAGCACAACCCACCAATGTATATGCACCGACAAACTTTGTACTAAGGTGCTACCAATCACAATAGTCAATAAGGCACCCAATAAAGCCGCCACTCCCAATACATTTAATGTGACGTAAGCTGGATCAAACAATAACCACGCCAGTACAACCAAGGCTATGGCGCAAAATGCTTGAACTCTTGCTGGACGCTGTCCTTTAGTAAGCCAAGCATATAACAAAGCGACAACCGGCACAGACACCATCCCTACCCCTGCTATAGCTGCAGGAAGGTTTACCGCCATGATAAAAATAAAGGCAAAAAACAACGCGATATTCACAGCACCTAGCGTTAACAAACTTGGCCACTGCGAACGGGTTGGCAAACTAGGTTTAAGCAATAAAAGTAATAACCCTGCAGGTAATGCACGCAATGCGCCTAATAAAAGTGGCGGCCAATCAGGTGTGGCATATTTGGTCACTGCATAGGTGGTGCCCCATAAAAAGGCGGGGATCATGGCAAGTAAAATATTCAATGTCTGTCCTTGTTAATACGAAGAGATGGCAAGGTAAAAGCTCAAGTACAGTTGAGGTCAATAGCTATATTGATTAATAACAAAAAAGGTTGCCTCGTTGGCAACCTTTTCAATTTGTAATATCTCGGTGGATACTTAAGCTTTACGCCATGTTGTTTTACCCGCAGAATCTTCGAGTACAACACCGAGTGCATTCAATGCATCGCGCGCTTCATCAGCAGCTGCCCAATCTTTGCTGGCACGAGCTTCGTTACGTTTTGCAATCAAGGCTTCGATGTGTGCGACTTCGTCATCAGCTTGGCCACCTTGTAGGAAAGCTTCTGGGTCTTGTTGTGCAACGCCTAATACCTCTGCAACACTGCGAAGTACATAAGCCAACTTACCAGCTTGTTCTGCATCGCTGTCTTTAACACGGTTTAGTTCTTTCGCAAGCTCAAATAACACAGGTAGTGCTTCTGGCGTATTAAAGTCATCATCCATTGCTTTTCTGAATTTAGCCACGTATTCATTGCTGGCTAAATCACATTCGATTGGTGTTACCCCACGCAGTGCGGTGTAAATACGCTCAAGTGACGAACGCGCTTGCTCTAAATTTTCTTGCGAATAGTTAAGCTGGCTACGGTAATGACCTGAAATTAAGAAGTAACGAACTGACTCAGCATCGTACTCTTTCAATACGTCACGCACGGTAAAGAAGTTGTTTAATGACTTAGACATCTTCTCTTTATTAACCTGTACCATACCTGTGTGGATCCACGTATTAACGTACTTGCCGTTATTTGCACAGCATGACTGAGCAATTTCGTTTTCATGGTGTGGGAATTGTAAATCAGAACCACCACCGTGAATATCAAAATGCTCACCTAAGTGCTTAGAGCTCATTGCCGAACATTCGATGTGCCAACCTGGACGGCCTTCACCCCATGGTGATGACCAAGATGGCTCACCTGGCTTGGCTTTTTTCCAAAGCACGAAATCAAGTGGATCTTGCTTATCTTGTGCAACTTCAACACGTGAACCAGCTTGTAGCATGGTTAAGTCTTGTTGCGATAACGCACCATATTGCTCAAATGTAGACACATCAAACAATACATCGCCATCTGCGGCAACATACGCATGGCCTTTGGCAATTAAACGCTCAACCATCGCGATGATTTCATTCATATGGTTTGTCACCGTTGGCTCAACATCAGGACGCAGCATATTTAAGCTGTCGAAATCTTCATGCATTGCTTTGGTCATACGAGTCGTTAAATCATTAATTGACTCACCATTTTCGTTTGCACGCTTGATGATTTTGTCGTCAACATCAGTGATGTTACGAACGTATTTTAAATCGTAACCAATGTGACGTAGGTAACGAACAATAACGTCAAAACCAACAAAAGTACGCGCATGACCAATGTGACAGTAATCATAAATGGTGATACCACACACGTACATGTCGATTTTGCCATCAACAAGGGGTTTAAACTGCTCTTTTTGTCGCGTAAGTGTGTTGTAAATTTGTACCATTTATAAAATGTCCTTAACGGTGTTTCGAGATTCTCTATGGTAACACTTGCAAAGCCGCTGCTCTAGCGCTTTATCAATTGAATAAGCACTTTGTTAATCGTTTTAAACAAGCTCTTTGTTAATCCAAGGCAACTACTATAAAATAGCCCCATTATTAAACCTGAATATAGGAAACCTCATGGTTGTACTACACACAAACTTTGGTGACATCACTATCAAGATGCACGAAAGCGATGCACCAAACACTGTTAAAAACTTCTTAGAGTATGCAAACGCTGGCTTTTACAACGGCACTATTTTTCACCGTGTAATTGATGGTTTTATGGTACAAGGCGGTGGTTTTGAGCCTGGTATGGTTCAAAAAGAAGTAAACAACCCTATCGAAAACGAAGCAAACAATGGCCTTGCGAATAAAGTAGGCACATTAGCAATGGCACGTACGCCGGATCCACACTCAGCAACTGCGCAGTTCTTTATTAACGTTAACGACAATGACTTCTTAAACTTCAGCAGTGAAACATCACAAGGCTGGGGCTACTGCGTGTTCGCAGAAGTTGTTGAAGGTATGGACGTGGTAAACAAAATCAAAGGTGTTGCTACTGGCAGCGCGGGTTTCCACCAAGACGTACCTCTTGAAGATGTCATCATCGAAAAAGTAACGGTTAGCTAATTTAATCGTTTAGTCTTTTTAAGCGGGCCTGTTGCCCGCTTTTTTGCGAGTAACCATGAATCAAAGTTATTTTATTGCCGATCTCCATTTAACAGAAAACCGCCCCGACATCACTGCGGCATTTTTTGATTTTCTTGATAGCAAGGTTATTAATGATGACGTTGATGCGCTGTATATTTTGGGTGACTTTTTTGAAGTATGGGTCGGTGATGACTACCAAACTGATCTTTCAAAGAGTGTTGCCGCACGTTTAAGCCAAGTCAGTGAAAGTGGTACTGAGGTGTTTTTTATTCATGGCAATCGCGATTTTATTATGCGAGAAGGCTATGCAAAAAGCGCAAGTATGACTCTATTACCAGAACAAGTTGTTATTGATTTATACGGTACCCCAACAGTTATCTTGCACGGTGATGAAATGTGCACTCAAGATATTGAGTATCAAAAGTTTCGTAAAAAAAGCCGTGGTTGGTGGTGGCCAAAATTAATGCTTGCTATGCCGCTTTGGTATCGCAAGAAGATTGCCCGTAACGCCCGAGAAAAATCAAAACAAAGTCAAGCCGGCAAAGCGTTAGAAATCCTAGATGTGACTGAAGATGCAGTATTAGCCATGTTTGAAAAACATCAGGTTGCTAATATGATCCACGGCCATACCCACCGCCCGAATGTGCACCATTATAATCACGCAGGTAAAACACTAACGCGCACAGTGTTGGGTGACTGGTATGAACAAGGATCATACTTAAGAGTTACACCTGAGCAGCAAAAACTAATCCATTCGCCCTTTAAATAGCCAGTATTTTAACTATGCTTTAAACAGTATTGTAAAAAACGCATTATCTATGATGAGTCAATTAAGCTGTTTTTGTTGCTGTTTTTTGTTTAGCTTTTCAGTCCATAGCCAAACTTGGCAACTGGTCACTGAACCATACCCGCCTTACTTTATTAATAATCAGAGCGAGCCGGGTTGGTTGCACGAAGTCATTATTGCTGCACTTAAAAGCCAAAAACACCAAGCAACGATTGAATACACCCATTGGGCGCGCGCTTTAAAACTTGCTAAGCGCCATAAACGTGTTGCTGTACTAGGGGCTTTTTATACAGAGCAAAGGGCTAGAGAATTTAGCTACTCACAACCCTTAGCAACTGCTCATACGGTATTATTTAAGCAGGCTGGCAAAGACATCACCTTTACCGGATCACTCTATTCATTAAAGCCATATACAATCAGCAAAGGCGAAGATTATGTGGTGAGTGACGAATTCGAACAGCATCCTGAACTGACCATAACAACTACAGATAGTTTGATTGAAAGCTTATTACTGTTAAAGCATGGCCGTGTTGATTTAGTTGCCGGTACTAAGGAGGTCGCACTCTATTGGCTCGACAAGAGTGAACGGTTACAGCAAGCAAAACAAACAGAATTAGAAATAATTAGCCCCTACCTTGCCACTCAGTATTTACATGTGATCACCAAAAAAGATCACCCTCACGCTGAGCTATTTCAGCAAAGCTTATATTTAGGCGTGCAGTCTTTAAAAAACTCGGGAAAGCTGGATGAAATACTTAAAAGCTATGAACTCAGTGCAGAGGAAATTGCAAGCATCCATCAATTATTAGCTAAACATTAGTGCTCGTTGAAATACTAATCGGTAGCGTGATTTTAAACTGTGTTGCAATATTTTCTGGCAGTTCATTAGTTGCGACTAAGCTTATCTTACCTTTTAGAACATTTGTAACCCACTGATGAACAAGATACAACCCAAGCCCAGTGTGACCGTGTTTTCTTGATGTGGTGAAGAAAGGATCAAATAGCTGTTCTCGCAAGGATTCATCTATACCTGAGCCATTGTCAGACACTTTAATACATAATGTATTGTCACTTTCTAGATAAACAGCTAACTGAACCTGCTTTGTGTCATGCTCATTAAAGGCATGAGAAATTGCATTGACGATTAGGCTTTCTATAATTTGTGAAATAACCCCAGGTCGACTCGTGATGTCTTGTTTGACATCGATGTGCGTTTCAATTGTTACTTTAGAGGCCTTAAAGCGAGATTTTAAACCCAGTAGAAGATCATGGGTGACTTTTTCGATATTAAAGCTAACAAGTTGATCATTCGAGCGATCATGGGCCATTTCTTTAAAGCTTTTCACATGAGCGATCGCTTTATCTAAATTTACTTTTGAGAGCGACAAATTATCGGCAATACGTTCAACTCTCGTTTCTAAAAACTGCTTTGTGAAGCCTTGGTCAATTTTATCTTTGAGTTGTTGATTAATTAACTGTGCATTTGATACTGAAATAGCAGCACCACCTAATGGGGTATTCATTTCATGAGCGACACCGGCCACCATTAAACCGAGCGATGACAACCGTTGCGCTTCAATCAACTCCCCCTGTAATTGATGCTGCTGTTTTATATAGCGTTGTAATTTGCTATTAGCCGCTACCAGCTCCTGCTGCTCATTTTCTAAATTTGCTGTTGCTTTAATGATTTGACACTGATCACGATAACTACGCTTTAAATACAAACCAGCAATAGTAATTAGACAAACAGCACATGCCAAAGCAATGCCAAATGACCATAAAAATATCTCCCTCAGTACTGAATTGTCCGCTTTTACCAGCACAATGATATTACTTAATGCATTGTCATTATTATTACCGAGATTCATTTTTAAAAAGCTGGTTGTACGACTATGCGATGTAATAAGTTGCTGCGTTTTCGGTAATTCAGCAATTGTTTGCCATAACTGATCATCATCTTCGCTGAGAGTGAGTTGTGGCTTATCTAACATAAAGCCCCACTCTTTCTTACTATCAGGATTTAACAACCAATAGCCTTCGCCATTAACCAATTGTATTTGAGCTTGCAAAGTACTCAGTGACTTAATTTGTTGTAAGGTTTTCGATAGGTCAAAATTGACAACAATTAACCCATCTAACACAAAAGTGTCGTTCGTGGTTCGATAGGATGCGCGCAATGTCGGCTCATATGGGGCGACGACAACGCCGCGTTCAACATTTAAATCTATTGGCGTGATGTATACATCACCTTTACTGTGCGCAATTCCTTCAGTGAAGTAATAACGATTACCTTTATTTTGCAACTGTTGTGGTGCCACAACTTGGGCTTTACCAGCTTTAAAATTAACGCGGTACCGTTCTTGGCCCTGGCTATCTAACCAACGTATTTGAGAAATGCTGTCAGCAGCTAAACCAAAATTAACAAAATGAGTTTGTATTTGTTGTTCAAGTTCAGCGTCGGATACGTGGCGTTTTAGCGCTTCGTCAGCCACCAGCAATTTAACCACTTTACGCACATCACCCAACTCTCTGCTAAAGGTATTATGCGCTGCAAGTAAGGTGTTATCTTGTAAAAGCGTGACATTACTTTTTTGTATTTGGTATTGCAGTAAATAAACCATAGCGCTTATAAATAAGCTGCCAATGACAATAACCACAAATTTTATAAGTAGCCTTTTCTTTAGTAACTCATATTGGTGATTTACTTCTACCATAATAGTTAGTTAGACCGGCCCTTTAGCCACTGCAATGCATCATCATAAAACATGGGTTTAGCGTAATAATAACCCTGCCCTACACTACAACCAGCTTCAACGAGCCAAGCGTACTCAGCCTCCGTTTCAATGCCTTCCGCTGTTACTTCAAAACCGAATTTTTCTGCTAATAGCATAATCATTTCGATAATATGTTGATTAGACCTCGAGTCTTGAATATTGCTCACAAAACAGCGGTCTATTTTTATATTTTGTGCTGGTATTTCACTAACATGGGCGAGCGATGAATAACCTGTCCCAAAATCATCAATGCTAATTTTTATCCCTAAACCGGCAAAACGACATAAACATGCATTGATCTTTTCATAGTTAAAAATTGCTTGGGTCTCTGTTACTTCAAGCTCAAGTAACGAAGGTGAAATGCCATATTCCTCAATACGTGCCGCAATCTCAACAAAGTAATCATCGGCTAACAAATCAAACGTAGAGGCATTAAACGCGATTGGCAAACTAACGCCCTGCTCTGCAAATTGGTTAATCGTTTGCATTATTTTGTCAAAAATCAACTTATCTAACTCACTAATAAGTCCAGCAGTTTCGGCAAGTTCAATAAACTCATCGGGTCTGACAAATGTTCCATCACCTCTTTGCCATCGCGCCAGTGCTTCAAAACCAATGACTTCATTAGTGATTAAATTAACCTTGGGTTGTAGGGCTACTTGGAGCTCTTTGTTGCGTATTGCGGTGCGCAGCTCTTGCATCAATTCATAGCGCCGTGTAATCGCTTTGGTATTATCTAACGTATAATAGAGAAGCTCAGCTCTTTGTGTGTTTTCATCATTAAGAGTAGACTCTGCTAAATTGAATATTTGCTCTGCGTTATGATCTTCAAAGGCGATTAGCTGCATAACTAAAATACGCACATCTAAAAACTGTTTTACCCCATCAATTTCAAAAGATTGACGTTTTAAAGAGTCAACAACGCTTTCATCTTCAAATGCATGGCTTGACACTAAAACACCTAAACAATCACTTTTAAAAACAGCGATACGAGGGTGATACGGCGCTAAGGCTTGCAAAATATTCTCGCGCATTTTTAGATGTGTTTTTTTACAAAATTCATGACCAAACCGAAAAGACTTTTCGTCAAACTGAAGTATCTCAAACACCACTAACTGAGTTTCAGCTTGTTCGTATTTGTTCATATTATCGATTTCGCGCTGGAGCCAGTTCCTGTTGGGCATGTTTAGCGTTATATCGGTGTAAGCAAGCTCAGTAAGCCGGTTCATCAGTGCAATATTCGAAAAGCCTGTACTGACATTTTCACTAAATACCTTTAGTAAAAATACATTATGCTCGTCGATGGGAACATCTGATTTAACAATCGTGATGTAATAGCTAACATCAACATCAGCGGTATCAAAATAAAAAACACTGTAATGCTCAGAAAACACATGCTCTTTTTTATCTCTGGCTAAAATATACGATTGCTGTGCTTCTTCACTGAGCACATCTGTGCTGAGCTCTTTACCATCAAGCCCTCTGTAACAACCGACACTAGTAAGAACTTTTGGGTGTTTATCAACGTGCTTTTCATTGCCAACGCATAATACGCCGCCTCCCTTAGATAGATGCAAAATTTTACCTATTTCATCTAGCACCGCATGAGAAAATGCACGTATGTCGTGTTTACTATTAATGCTTCTTGCCGCATCAAGTACTAACTGCAGTCCTTGTTTGGCATTTGAGATTTGCGAAATATATTGATACGTACGAAGATGGCTACTAACGATAGATTTAAGTTTATCTACCGTCATGTCAGACTTATTCCAATATTCGTCAATATCAAGCAATTGCATTACTTGCGGTTCGGGGGCAAAGCTTGGCTGCCCTGTTAATAGCACTATGCGTATATCGTTGTTGCCTAATACGTGGCGTATGGTATTTACAAGTCTAAGGCCAGAATCGTCTTCTTCCATCACCACATCAAGAAATACAATAGCGATATCTTTGTGACGCGATAACACAGACGATGCCTCTGACACTGAATTTGCCGTAAATACCTCAAGAGACTCATTGTTATCTAGAGATATGGCATTAAAACTGTTTAGTAATGCTTGTTGGTAGTTTAAGTCATCTTCAACCGTTAAAACTTTCCATGTTTTTTGGGCATACGATTGTTCAGAAGCATCTTCTTTAAACTCGAAAGGCACATTAGAATCACGCATGACTTCTCCTTTTAACAACTTATGATTCTATTTTACGAATGTTAATAGCAACCTAGGTCAAAGGTAGTGCAAGATTTTAAAAGGTACAAATTATTTACTAAAACAATAAATGAATAAGTATTAGAAAAGTAATGAGAATTAGTTAATTTGAATAGGGGGTAAAACCCACTAAATTTGGCAAGATAAATGAATTAGAGCGCCAAACAGGCGCTCTGATTTAATATATTATGCAGGCACACCGCTGTGAAATTTAAAGTCTTCATCTGGGGTTGAAATAAGCTCAGCTTCAAGTTGACCAAAAAATTCAACACGTTCGGTAATATCAAACTCACTGATTTCTTGCGCAAGAGTTAAATAATCTTGGTAATGTCGCGCTTCAGAGCGCAGTAGTGAGATATAAAAATCACCTAAGCGCTTATCAACATGCGGGGCTAATTTAGCAAAGCGTTCACATGAGCGGGCTTCGATATAAGCACCGATAATTAACTTATCAACCAAAGCATCAGGCTCGTAAGTTTTCACGTGGCGCAGCATCCCTTTCGCATAACGACATGGAGTAATGCTTTTATATTCAATACCGTATTCATCCATGATCTCAAGGACTTGATAAAAGTGATGTAGTTCTTCTTTAATGAGCATCACCATTTTATCGATAAGGTCTTGCCCGTATGGTGAATTCGATTTTGGGATCATTGATTTAGTCAGCTTGTTTTTATCAGCAAGCTCACGCCAATCTCCTTCTCGCTTATATACAAGCGTCTCAAATGGTTTTAACCACTCAAGCAAAGCATCACTACTTTCTTTATCAACTGCATACTTACGAATTAAAAACATGGCAGACTGAGCTGCTTTTAATTCGCAGATAAGATGGTCGATTAAAACCACATCTAAGTTTTCTTTTTTGGTTGCCGCAGCAATCCACTCATCGGGTGTTTCGCACTTTAAAAAAGAATGAATGGGCGCTAACAAATCAGAATAAGGCACTGAATAACTTCTCATCAAAAATCTTGATTCGATTTTATCACATAAATAAGCCCGCATTCCATGACCCATATCAGTGCAAGCTAATTTTCTATATGCACTAAAGAGTTACATTTTATCGACCATTTCGATTATTGCAGCTTCTTGACAAGGTTTAATTACTGAACCATAACTTAATCAAAGCTGTACAAAAATAAAACAGCTCACATTCCTTTTTACAGGGGCATTGATTATGATTCTAAACCACTTATGGGGCTTGTACGCCCACCCACTCGAAGAATGGCAAACAATTGATAACCGCCACGAAAGCTTGCGCTATAGCTTGTCGCACATTTTATTAATTGCCAGTATTCCTTCAATTATGGGCTACTATTCATCTGTATATTTAGGTTGGAGTATTGGCTCTGGCGATGCAGTGTTTTTAACCCATGATAGTGCATTACTCATTGCTATCGCGATGTACTTTGCACTGATTGCGGGCGTTTTTGCACTTGCTTACTTAGCACATTGGATGGCCGTTACCTTTGGTGCAAAACCCACCTTTACACAAACCTTAGAGCTCGCTGCATATACAGCAACGCCGGTATTCATGTCTTCATTTGCGGCATTTTTACCTGAACTTTGGTTTGTGGTGTGTGTAGGCCTTGTAGCACTTGCCTACTCTGTTTACTTGCTTTACACGGGAGTGCCAATTTTGATGCACATTCCTGAAGAGCGAGGCTTTATTTATGCCAGTTCGGTGGTCACGTGTGGGCTGATATTACTGGTAATTATTTTAGCTGCGACAGCTATCTTATGGACTAATGGAATCGTCCACCCTATGTTTACCTGAGTACATTGTTATTTTCCTTTCTTTCCACAAACAAAAAAGGAGCTATTCAGCTCCTTTTTTATATCAAATAGATATGCACTGATTAATCAGCACTGTTCTCTTCTTGATTGTGCAACTCTAAACTTGCTGACATGGCGTTTTCACGGGTTGATTTCGCTGAATCATTACGTAAACGGTCAATGTGGTTTAGGTAATCTTGGTCGATATCACCTGTGATGTATTGACCATCGAATACTGATGTTTCAAAACGGGTGATTTCTGGGTTTTCTTGGCTTACTGCCGAGATTAGGTCATCTAACGATTGATAGATAAGACCATCTGCACCGATGCTAGCATTGATATCTTCCACTTCACGGCCATGCGCAATTAGCTCAGCTGCCGATGGCATATCAATACCGTATACGTTCGGGAAACGAATCTCTGGCGCTGCTGACGCGAAGTAAACATTCTTCGCACCTGACTCACGAGCCATTTCTACGATTTGCGCTGATGTTGTACCACGAACAATTGAGTCATCAACAAGTAATACGTTTTTGCCTTTGAACTCACGGTCAATCGCGTTCAGTTTTTGACGAACTGATTTCTTACGCATTTCTTGACCTGGCATGATGAAGGTACGGCCAATGTAGCGGTTTTTAACAAAACCTTGGCGGTAAGGCAGGTTAAGTGCTGACGCAATCTCAAGCGCTACATCACACGACGTTTCAGGAATAGGAATAACCACATCGATGTCTTTATCAGCCCATTCACGTGCGATTTTTTCACCTAACTTAGTCCCCATGTTTACGCGTGTCGCATAAACAGACATACGGTCAATCGTTGAATCTGGGCGCGCAAAGTAAACAAACTCAAAGATACATGGCGAGTAAGTTGCTTTTTCAGCACACGCTTGTGAGAAAAACTGACCATCTTCAGTTACGTAAATCGCTTCACCTGGTGCTACGTCACGAACAAACTCAAAACCGTCGGTTTTTAATGCCACGCTTTCTGAAGCAAACATGTACTCAGTACCATTTGCAGTTTCACGCTTACCAAACACCAACGGACGAATGCCGTTCGGATCACGAAACGCAACAATACCGTGGCCGATGATCATTGCAATCGTTGCATAACCACCATTTACTTTATTGTTTACTTCGGTCACTGCATTGAAGATATCTTCAGCGTCAAGTTTTAGCTTGTTTGACTTGCTTAACTCATGTGCCACGATGTTAAGTAAGATTTCAGAGTCAGATGTTGTATTAACATGACGGCGAGCTTCTGAAAATAATTGCTGCTTTAATGCTTCTGCGTTTGTTAAGTTACCATTGTGCGCAAGTGCAATACCAAATGGTGAGTTAACGTAGAAAGGTTGCGCTTCTGACGAGCTAGAAGAACCAGCTGTCGGGTAGCGAACATGGCCAATACCAATTGTGCCTTGAAGGCGTTTCATATGACGGGTATGAAACACATCTTTCACAAGGCCATTGGCTTTACGTAAGCTAAACGTGTTGTTTTCAATGGTAATGATGCCAGCTGCATCTTGACCGCGGTGTTGCAAAACAGTTAAGCCGTCATATAACGCCTGATTAACAGGAGAAGTTCCGACTATGCCAACGATACCACACATTAAATTTATCCTCGCCGATTAACGGTTTACAGAATTTAAAAAGCTCGAGTTGTTTTCGAGGTACGAAAAGAACCACTCAACAACAAAGCCAAATTCTGGAATCAAAATAGAGTTGCCCCACCAATGCGTATTAGGTGCACCGGTAAAAGCATCAAGAAAGAAGAGTAACGCGCTTACGACCAACACGCCACGAAGAGCACCAAACACTATGCCAAAAACACGGTCTGTGCCAGATAAACCCGTACGTTGTACAAGCTCACCTAAAATATAGTTTAGTAACCCACCCAACAGGAGTGTCGCAAAGAATAATATGGCTATTGCGGCTGCATTTCTTAAAAGGGGTTCTGAAATACTTGTTAGGAAGGATGCTAAATATTGGTAAAACAAACTAGAGATGATAAATGCGCCAGCCCATACAGCTAATGACATTGCTTCTTTTACAAAGCCACGTATTAAGCCGATGATAGTGGATAGTGCAATAATGCCAAGTATGGCGTAATCAACCCAGATCATAAGAACCAACTAGTCGTTAATTTGGGGCGCATTCTATAAGACTACCTATAGAATTGCCAGATCATTTTGTAATTTCAAACTGAGTGACTTTGCCGTTTAACTTGGTTAACTGCTTTAACTCAGGAAGCTTACTCTCTAACTCTTTCTTGCTAAGTGAAGGACCTACAAAGACTTTTGTCAGTGTGCCGTTCGGGGTTTTGATTGGACGCGTAAAGGTTTTGAAACCATTCGCTTTTAGTTTTTCTTGTAGTGATTTCACATTAGGTGCATGAGAAAAACTACCCAATTGGATAACATAAGCCATTTGTGTGAGGTTTTCTTCTGGCTTACGGGTTGGCTCTGGAGCTTTGACAACGGTCTTTGCCGGCTCTTGGACTGCAACTTTTAGCTCAGTTTTACGAACCACAGGCTCATCTGTTGATGCTTCGACCATTTGCGGTGCATCATCGACGATTTGTTGCGTTTCATTAGCAGCAAGCTCAGCATCGTTGGCTTGAATATCTTCAACTGGCGTTTGTGACGGTTGTTCAGCAGAGGCGACTTTATTATCAATCGCCTCTTGTAAATCAATCGTAGTGAACTCAGGACGTTCAGGAATTGCTTTAAAGCCTTCAGTATAATGAACCTTTTCACCATCCAAAATATTTGGAATGAAGACAATAGCCGCTACAACCACAATGGTGGTACCTACTAAGCGATTAATAAACCCTGCGTTCACCGATTTCCTCTCTATTTTTTAAAGTAATTGATGGCTGCAGCCACTGTTATAAATGAACCAAACACAATCACAAGCGTGTTTTCATCGACATTTGGTAATAACGTGTCTAATGCAGTTTCAACACTCTCATATTGCGTGCTAGGCGCTGTTGATGTTGTTTCTGCAAGTGCGTTAGCAAGATTCTCAACCTTGTCTCCGCGGAAACAATCTAAGCTTGCTAACGACCATTGGTCAACTACATTTGCGACAGCCGACATGGCAGCCACTTTATCTTTATCTGCAAGCATAGCGACTAATGCATGAATTTTAAACCCTTGATCTTTATACACGCTTAATTTACGTGCCAAATAACGAGCAGATTCAGGATTATGCGCCACATCTGTAAAAATGAGCGGCTGCTCACTGAGCTGTTGAAAGCGCCCTTCTACGGTTAAATTTTCCAGGCAATCGCGAACTAGTTGCTCACTTGGCAATAGCTCAAGTTTAGCTAATAAGGTCAACGCTGTTGCAGCATTTTGACAAGGGATAGCAGGCTTAGCTAAGCGCCAATCGTTATCTTGGTACTGCCAGTTAAAGCCTTCACTGTCTTCTGTGAATTTAAAATCACGGCCTGATAACACCATATCAGCGTTAATTTCATTGCCGTAATCAGTCACTGTATGCGGAATCGCTAAATCGCCAACAATGGCAGGCGTATTCGGTCTAAAAATACCGGCTTTGTCGTAACCCACTAATTCACGGGTATCACCTAAGTATTCTTTATGGTCTAAATCTATTGTGGTGATCACGCATGCAAATGGGGTTACGATATTAGTGGCGTCATAACGACCACCCAGACCCACTTCTAACAGCACATAATCAACAGCGTGACGTTTAAAAATAGCCAGTGCGCCCAGTGTTCCGTATTCAAAATAAGTCAGCGGTGTGTCACCACGACCTTTTTCAAGCATATCGAATGCATCAACATGGAATTGATCATCAAGCTCTTGGCCATTAATACGCACGCGTTCGTTGTAACGAATTAGATGAGGAGATGCGTACGTACCGACACTAAAACCCTGAGCAAGTAATAAGCTTTCTAAACAGCGAGCGGTGGTCCCTTTACCATTAGTCCCTGCAATTAAAATTATTTTGCTAGGTGTATCGAGTAAGCCGACTTGGTTAGCAACGCGTGCAACGCGCTCTAAGCCCATTTCAATATTGGCAGGATGGACACTTTCTAAATAACAAAGCCAATCATCAAGACTTGATGATTGGCTAGGAAGGATTTCTGTCATAGCGTTTAATCAGTTAAGCTGAAATTTACGCTACTCTATGCTCTTGTTCAGTAGAAGGCAAGTTCATAAATTTCGCTAAGATACGTGCAAGGGTGTCACGCATTTCACGACGGTCTACAATCATGTCGATTGCACCGTGCTCTAGCAAGAATTCACTACGTTGGAAACCTTCAGGAAGCGTTTCACGTACTGTTTGCTCGATAACACGAGGACCAGCAAAACCGATAAGCGCTTTAGGTTCAGCAACGTTTACATCACCAAGCATTGCTAATGATGCCGATACACCACCCATTGTTGGATCAGTTAATACTGAAATAAACGGTAAGCCTTTTTCGCTCATTTTCGCTAGCGCAGCACTTGTTTTAGCCATTTGCATTAATGACATAAGTGCTTCTTGCATACGTGCACCACCTGATGCAGAGAAACAAATAAGCGGCATATTGTGTTCTAAACACTGATCTACAGCTTCAACAAAGCGTGCACCAACCACTGACGCCATTGAACCACCCATAAATGAGAATTCAAATGCAACAGCAGCAACAGGAATACCTTTTAGGCGGCCCTTCATTGCAACAAGTGCGTCTTTCTCGCCACTTGCTTTTTGTGCTTGGGTAATACGGTCAGAGTATTTTTTAGAATCTTTAAATTTTAAAACGTCTTTTGGCTCGTGCTCTGCACCAATTTCTTGACGTTCTGCATCATCTAAAAAGTTTTCAAGGCGCTTACGGCCACCTAAACGCATGTGGTGATCACATTTAGGACACACGTTGAGTGCTTTTTCTAATTCTGCTTTATATAAAATTGAATCACAGTCTGTACACTTAGCCCAAACCCCTTCAGGGATTTCTTTACGACCTGACGATTTGGTCGTTTTAGGTAAGATTTTTTCTAACCAACTCATTTGCAACTCTCTTAATGCTGTTCTGTGTCGCAGTCTGTTTAATTGGAAACACTCGCTTGTGTTTCTGATAACAAATAAACAGACAGATTTTTTCAATTAAAACATGAATTACCCGCAGACGATATAAAAAACTGGTCTTAGTAGTAGTCTACTAAAGTCTAACTGTCTGAATCAGGTAAAAACAAAGGCCCTAATGGTGTTTTAGGAATGCCAAAATGTTCAGGGTAATCCACATCAACTAAGTAAAGACCCGCCGCTTTTGCTGTTGCACTCGCTTTAGCACGTTCTTTTAGATCAAGTAATTCTTTTAACCACACTGGCTCATGCTTATGTAAGCCTATATCCATTAAACAGCCGGTGATGTTTCGAACCATGTGATGCAAAAACGCATTCGCTTTAATATCAATGATCACATAATCACCTTGGCGTTTTACCGACAAGTGGTGGATAGTGCGATTTGCTGTATTCGCTTGGCAATGTAGCGCCCTGAAAGACGTAAAATCATGCTCACCTATTAGATACTGACAGGCTTCTTGCATTTTAGTTTCGTCTAATGGGTGATGAAAATGAGTCACACCTTCGCTCATAATGGCGCCACGATAGGTGTAATTGTAAATCACATAACGATAGCGACGAGCTGTAGCACTAAAACGAGCATGAAAATCGTCACTGACAGGTTCAGCAAAACGAATCGAAATATCTTTTGGTAGTAAGGTGTTCATACCCATTGTAAACGCGACCATTTCACGCTCAGCATGCGTATCAAAATGGATCACCTGCCCGGTGCCATGAACACCGGCATCGGTACGACCTGCACAAACAATTTCAACTGGATGATTACAAATACGCGACAACGCCGTTTCTACTTCTTGTTGTACGCTATTAACGTGTGATTGACGTTGCCAACCACTGTAACGTGCGCCGTTGTACTCTACTCCAAGTGCTACTCGCATAATGACCTATTTACCTACTGAACTAAATGACGGGGCATTTTATGCGATCTACGAGCGCAATAAAAGCCACCGTGGTCGATCACATTACTGTGCCTGCTCAGATATCATACCAATTCGCTTAACGATAAGTGCGAGCTGGGATTAATCTTCTTCGATGTTGTCTAGGCCCTTGGTGCCGTCTTTAGCACGCAGCTTATGATGGATAGCCGATTTGATCAGCATATAGCCGCTGATAGGCGCGGTGATAAGCAAAAAGATTGAAATAAGAATTTCTTTCACGCTCACCCCCTCATTGGTGTAACTAAAATACACCATTGCAGCAATCAATAGCGATGCCATTCCTAAGGTTGTTGCTTTGGTAGGTCCATGTAAACGCATGAAAAAGTCAGGCATTTTCACAAGACCAATTGAACCTATCAGAATAAAGCAACCACCAATTAATAATAAGATTGAAACAATCCACTCACTCATTATCTGTTACCTTATTCAATAATGTCGCCACGCAGCAGGTATTTACACACCGCTACTGTACTTACAAAACCTAGCATCGCAATTAATAATGCCGCTTCAAAATAAAGTCCCGTGCCCATGCTCATGCCATAAAGAATGATCAAAGCAATGGTGTTAATAAACATAGTATCAAGCGCTAAAATGCGATCTGGCACCGACGGACCAACGATTAGGCGCCATAGATTTAGCAATAACGAGATTGCAATCATGGCATAAACAATTAAAAAAACGGTATCTAGCATCGAAAAATCTCCTTAAGCGGTGCTTCGTAACGCTGCTTAATAGTATTAATTAACGCTTGCTCATCTGCTAAATCGAGTACGTGAATTAATAAATAGCGCTGCTCAATAACTTCACCCTCTTCAAGTGACTCAGGAATAGGATACACCTCTGCGCTTACAGTACCCGGCGTTAACGACACTGTACTTGCCAAAATTGTAATTGGCATTTCATGACTTAAATCCAAAGGTACTTTTACAAAACCCGGACGCAATTTTTTAGTCGGTCCTAAAATCAGCAGTGCCACTTGCAAGTTAGCCGTCACAATATCGTACAGAACTAACATTAAGTGTCTAAATGCCAGACCAGGTTTCACGATAAGTGGTTGCGGATCACGAAATGGAAAGGTGATCCACGGGATAGTGATGGCAAAAAACGCGGCTAATAACAGATGACCCGGTGACACACTGTTATTCAATAACAGCCACACAACAAACAATAAAACACTGCGAAAAGGTGTCGGCAGCCAACGAAAACGAGCTTCTAAACGCATTATTGACCTCCTTGTAATACAG
Organism: Pseudoalteromonas sp. S4492; assembly: GCF_005886115.1. Classification (NCBI taxonomy): domain Bacteria; kingdom Pseudomonadati; phylum Pseudomonadota; class Gammaproteobacteria; order Alteromonadales; family Pseudoalteromonadaceae; genus Pseudoalteromonas; species Pseudoalteromonas sp. S4492. Next base: position 188,340 of record NZ_PNCP01000004.1, on the reverse strand, counting down.
CATTGATGCTCGTATTAATATCAAACAACTGCTCTGAGGTTGCTAACATAAAATCAGAAATTGAACCGGCAAAAACAACCATTAAAGGTGAACATGCCAACAAAGCAATTACCGCGGTTACTTTTAAAGGGTGTGCTTTGCTGCCCTCAATTGCTTCGCTGTCTTTGTGTTTATGATCCCAAAATAAGCTTGTGCCAGCACGAGAAACTGCGACTAATAACGCAAGACTGGCAAGAATATAAATTGGCCAGAATAACATGGCTTTTTCACTATCAAGGGTGCTTTTTAGAATCCAAATTTTGCCCACAAAACCAGATAGTGGTGGCATACCAACCACTGCAAGTGCGGCGATAACAAAACAAATACCCAGTAAGAATGGCTGCGCAACGGGACGCCCTGCGACTAAACGGTCCGCAACCTTACCACGCTGCTGTGCAATTAAATCGGCAATTAAAAATAGCGCGGCACAAATTACCGTTGAGTGCACAAGGTAATAAAGGAGTGCCGCTGTTGCCGAGACATTTTGAATTGCAACGAGTGCCACTAATGTACCGACAGAGACAATCACTAAATTGGCTATCAACTTTCTAAAATCTTGACTCGCTAATACACCAATTGCTCCCATCACGATGGTTGCGAGTGCAAGGCCCCATAACCAAGGCTGTGCCATGTGAGCAAGCTCACCCGCGTTCTCACCAAAGATCACCGTATAAATACGAAGCATGGCGTACACACCGACTTTAGTCATAATGGCAAATAAGGCTGCAACCAGCGGCATCGCATTTGCGTAGGTATTTGGTAGCCATAAATGCAAAGGTAATAACGCGCCTTTTAAGGCAAATACCACGATTAACAGTAAGCCACCAATTTTAGCTAGGTAAACATCATCACCTGTCAATTGCGGGACTTTTTGTGCTAAATCAGCAATATTTAACGTACCTAGTACACCATATAGTACGCCTAAGGCAATTAAGAATACGCTTGAGCCAATCAGGTTTAAAATCACGTATTGTAATGCAGCACGGGTGCTGTGTTTATCCGCTGAGTGCATTAATAATGAATAGGATGCAATAAGTAACACTTCGAAAAATACGAATAGATTAAATACATCGCCAGTTAAAAACGCGCCGTTCACGCCTAAAATCAAAAAGTGCACTAATGGGTGAAAAAAGCTGCCTTTTTTGTCATCACCAGCACAACTATAAAGCACCACGACCGCCCCTAAGAAGCTAGTAAGCAGCACTAATAATGTCGCAAGTCTGTCAGCGACAAGTACAATCCCAAATGGCGCCGACCAATCACCTATGGCGTAAACCATTGGTGCAGTACTGTTGATATAAAACAGCAAATAGGCGCTCACCAAGACTGTAACCAAAGATAAAATGACAGAGGTTACACGGCGAATTTGTAAGTTCTTTCCGCAAGGCGGCATTAATAGCAAAACGCCAGCCAGCATAGGAATTAAAATCGGTAAAGAAGCGAGATGCTGTATCATTTTTGCTCCTTCGACGACTTAACCATATGACCATCGACATGGTCATTCCCTAAATCTGCGCGTCCGCGAATCGCTAAAATAACCACAAACGCAGTCATCGCAAAACCAATTACAATGGCAGTTAAAACCAGCGCTTGCGGTAATGGATCTGCATATTCGCTGCCAGAGCCTAATACAGCGGCTTTATTAATGGTCAAGCGTCCTGATGAGAATAAAAACAGGTTTACTGCATAAGAAAGCATGGTCAAACCCAGTACCACCGGGAACGTTCGCGCTCTCAAAATTAAATAAATTCCGCATGCAACCAGCACGCCCACGCATGATGCGTACAACACTTCCATTAAATATTTACCTCTTGCTTGGGTGTATCAGCAGTCAGTTTTCCTAAACTTGCTAAAATCATCAGCGTTGCACCTACAACGGTTAAATACACACCTAAATCAAACACGATAGCACTGGCAAGCTCAGTCTTGCCGACTAACGGAATATCAAAATAATCAAACCATGTTTTTAAGAATGGACGATCAAATGCCCAACTACCTAAGCCCGTTAATAAAGCAATGGCAATACCCGAAGCGATTATCTTGCGGTAGTTAACATCAAAGCGCTCTGAAATCCAATTCGAACCATTTGCCATGTACTGTAAAATAAACGCAATTGCAGTCACTAGACCGGCAATAAAGCCACCGCCAGGTAAATTGTGACCACGTAAGAAGATGTACGCAGAAACCAATAAAGCCAGTGGTAATAAACTTTGCGAAATGCTCGCTAACAAAATTGGGTGGCGTTCGCGCGCCCAAGGGCGACCTTCGCTATCACTTGCTGGCATAAACAGTGGCAAGTTGATAAGCAGTTTATAAATACCCAATGCAGCAATACCTAGTACGGTAATTTCGCCAAGGGTATCAAAGCCCCTAAAATCGACTAAGATCACGTTCACCACGTTAGTACCACCACCGCCGGTTTTAGCATTGGCAATAAAGAAGTCAGAAATCGACTCAAGTGGTCTGGTTAATAAGGCATAACAGATACTTGCTACAACAACACCAATAGCTGATGAAATTCCTAAATCTCGCAATATACGTAATGAGCTAGACTCTTTCGGAGTGCGCTGTGGTAAGAAGAACAGCGCTAACATAAGTAAGATAACCGTCACGACTTCTACAGTTAACTGAGTCAGTGCTAAATCTGGCGCTGAGAAACGGGTAAATACCACCGATACCATCAAGCCTACAATCGAAATCATAATCAACGAAATCATTCGTGAGCGATGCCAGATAACCGTTGCAAGCGCACCAATCACCAGTAGACCAGCACCAATCGCATTATGGAAATCGATTGGCGTTAAACCATTTGCACCCGCCAGCTGACGCATTTCGAATAATGGCCAACCTGCGCACAACAACACCACAGTGATCATCACAAACGCATAGCGCTGTAATGAACCATTTTCGATGCGATTAATTCTTTCTTGAGACCACTTAATTAGCCCGTACATACCGCGGTCAAAACCTTTCTTCGCATTTAAGGTCGGTAATGACGCTTGGAAATGGAATAAATGTTTACGTTGAATGTAAATTAATACACCGCACGACGTTGCGATGAAGCTCATTAACAGCGGTAAGTTGAAGCCATGCCACACTGATAACGTGTATTCAGGAGCAACATTGCCTAGCACTGCAAATGAGGCCGAAGCCAAAATATCGCTTACAGCAAAGTCAGGGAACATACCTACTAATAAACACAGCACCACTAATATTTCGATTGGCACACGCATGTAACGCGGTGGCTCATGAGGCTGCTTTGGTAAGTCGACAGGGTCACCATTAAAGAAAACATCATGAATGAAACGCGCTGAATAGGCGACAGAGAGCGCTCCGGCAATTGTCGCTAATACCGGAATTAACCATGACATAGAACCCAATACTTGTTGGTGTAATGTTTCAGCAAAAAACATTTCTTTCGATAAGAAACCATTTAATAGTGGCACCCCTGCCATGGCTGCGGCTGCGACCATGGCAAGCGTTGCGGTATAAGGCATAAAGCGCCACATACCATTAAGCTTACGCATATCTCGGGTGCCGGTTTCATGGTCAATAATACCCGTTGCCATAAATAACGACGCTTTAAACGTTGCGTGGTTAATAATATGGAAAATAGCGGCCACCGTAGCAAGCTCAGTATCTAAGCCAAGTAATAAGGTAATTAAACCTAAATGGCTGATTGTTGAATACGCTAGTAAGCCTTTTAAATCATGTTTAAATAAAGCGATATAAGCACCAACGAGTAAGGTCGCAAGACCCGTCATGGCTACTAAAATAAACCAAATGTCTGTGCCTGCAAGGGCTGGATAAAAACGCGCTAATAAGAAAATACCCGCTTTAACCATGGTTGCGGAGTGAAGATAAGCACTAACCGGAGTAGGTGCGGCCATGGCATGCGGTAACCAAAAGTGAAAAGGAAATTGCGCAGATTTAGTAAACGCACCTAACAGCACTAATACCAAGGCAACTTCATACAAGCCATGTGACTGGATCAGGGTTTTGCTTGCGAGGATTACATCAAGGTTATAACTACCAACAATATCACCAATCAGCAATAAACCTGCTAGCAACGCAAGACCGCCTGCACCGGTTATGGCAAGTGCCATGCGTGCGCCTTTTCTGGCTTCTGATTTGTGCCACCAGTAGCTAATCAATAAGAATGAGCTAATACTGGTTAGCTCCCAGAAAAACCATAACTGGATCACGTTGTTCGACATCACAATGCCGACCATCGCGGTCATAAATAGCATTAAATAGCAAAATAGCTTTGCCATAGAGTCATTACTACTTAAATAGTAACGTGCATAGAAGATCACGAGGGTACCAATCCCCAAGATCATATATAAAAACAGTAAACTCAAACCATCAAGTCGAAACGAAACTTGCATGTTTAAAAGTGGGATCCAATCCGCGCTATAGCGAATTGTTTCGCCAGAAAACACCGCAGGGGTATACGAAAATACAATTCCAAGGGCAATCAAAGGCGCTAACATAGTCAAAGCGGTACTTTGATTTCGTGTTAGTTTTGAAGTGCAGGATGAAATAACACTGCCGATTAAGGATAACAGGGGTATCCAGAGCAAAGTCATAATTAGGAGCCTTTTAGTGTCATAAGAATATCAATACTGCTGCTAGTTTTAATTAGTTGCGTACTGTTCATTTGGATGGTTTAAAGTTGGCTTCAAAAAAAGCTTATAGTGCGTACAGTTATACTGATCAGGGGCTATTTTGTCTATAGGAGACAGACCTATTTGCTCAAACTTTAACCGACTCGCATACTAAAATAGCAATAAATAGACGATTAGTCAGAAAATTTCTGTTCTCTTGAAGCCGTTGTAAATACAGGCTTTACTCCTAAAAATGCAAAATATTCAGAAAACCGAACAGGCTGTGTTAAGGGCTGGTTAATTTGTTTTTGCCAAAGTTGCCGATATTGCGCTGACAACCCCATCGTTTGGTATTGCATAATTGACCAGTTAGGGCTGGGCTTATACGCTTTTTTATTGCCACAGGCGAGACTCTTTTGCCACCCTTTAGGAGGAGAAGATTGGTTAGCAATAAACAAATTGGGCGCAACCTGCCCTTGCTGCTTACAAAGCCACTGCTGCTTTTGCTCTGGTAACGCATACTCATCTTCAAAACCATTAAAGTGCATCAACTCATGTAAAAACACCGCATAAGATTGCGATGAGTTGATATGCATGATCCCGCCAAGCACATTTGCAGCCCCTTGCTGCGACATCATGACAATAAAATCAAAACCCGCAGGCCATGAACGCGCGGCCGCATTTTGCCAGTTACAGCTCAGTGCCCCACTGCTGCCATCACAGTTAAACGTATCTGCCACATAGACAATGTCGGTGAAACAAAAACTCCCCTTTGCTGGCTCAGGTTTATTAGTGTATTGCTGTTTAAAGTGCTTTAAGGTCGCTATGCCTTTGTAGTGATCTGTCATCATTAGAACATTAAAGCGACATTGATCACTTGGCTGTAGATGCACAGCCGATAACACAAATTGTTGCTGCTGCGCATACGCAGAAGTTATTTGCTCAACCGGCATTTTTTGATGCAGTAGAAAAGCCTGTTTTGCACTGCCCTGTGGTAATTGACCGGCCTGAAAAAGGCGAGCGAGCTCATGCCATTGCATTGTTGCAACAAGCTTATCTGATAACGTGAGTTGCTGTGTGGTTGTGAAGTCAGAAAAGTAAGGCTGCCACCATAGTTTTGCCCCCTTGTAATCCCCCTGCTGTAAAAACCTGAGTGCAAGTTGATACGCTGCGTTACTGTCATTAAGCTGTGCAAGCTGTCGAAGTTGTGCGTTACTTAATGCTAATTGCTGGGCATTTATCGCACTTGGTGCAAGATAATAAATAGCCGTTGCTTGTGAAGGATTAACGTTCGCGTAGTATAGATAGGCAGGAATAAAACGAGGCACTGAGCTTGAAATACACCCCAAGCTCAGTATCAGAATAACACTAAAAAAAAACTTAGCTTGCGTTTTCACCAGCCATTAACTCAAGCTCTAAACGGGCATATTTGTATTCAACAAATTCATGCACATTGGTGGCAAGGGCAAGTCTGAAGTAATCAGCTGCGAGGTAGTCGTTACCCGCCGCTTGATGTAACTTAGCTAGGTAGAAATAAGCTTCACACAGGCGATGCGCATACTCTTGCTCGGAAGTAACGCCTTCGATGATGCCAGATAAGAATTCAAATTCACTGATATCACCTAAATAAAGTGCCAGCAATTGATAGCCCCATTGCGACTCATCAACACCTTGTGCATTCGCTTTCAAATCAATCAAGGCTTGTGCTTTATCGGCCTCTGATTGAGCTAAATAAAGCCATAAAACACGATACGGATCACTCGGTGAACGGTTAAGGAACTGCTGAAGATCATCTTGTGCAAGTAATGGACGCTCACCGTAGTAAAGCGCAATACCACGATTTAGGTAGGCATATTCATGCTGCTCATTTAATTCAAGTGCTGAATCAAAAAACTCATACGCTTGCTCATACTGCTGCATTAATGTGTGGTGGATCCCTAAAAAGTTATACACCTCTGCTAAATCAGGTTTGAGCTTAATTGCACGATTAAAATCAATACGTGCCAATGTCGACATGCCTAAGCTGTCAAATAATACGCCACGGTCATAATAAAGTTTTGCTTGTTGTTCGCTACTTAAATCAGCACGATTTAATAATTCAGAATAACGAGCAATTGTAATTTCATTACGAAAATCAGGCGCTAAAGGTGCAGTGAAAGGCACATTAACAATAGGGACTGACTCAGGTTGTGAGGTTGTTTGACATGCACTTAAAGAAAAAATAGCCACAGCGGTCAATGCTAAGTGTTTAAAAATCATTAAATTCCTTAATACCTGAATTCTCTGTAGACAAAGGCGAAGCGGATAGGTTTCATTAAAGCATAAAAAAAGGGGCTAAACAGCCCCTTTTTCTTATATCCAGTAAATAACTGGTTATACAATCATCATTAAGCGTCTTTTGGCTCTTCTGCTTTTTCTTCAGCAGCTGGTTCCATTGCTTCTTTAATGCTTAGACGTACACGACCTTGGCGATCTACTTCAAGAACTTTAACTTTAACTTCTTGGCCTTCGCTTAGGTGGTCAGTAACGTTGTTAACACGCTCTGTGCTGATTTGTGAAATGTGCACTAGACCGTCTTTACCCGGAAGGATGTTAACGAACGCACCGAAATCAACGATACGTACAACTTTACCAGTGTAGATAGCACCTACTTCTAGTTCAGCAGTTAATTGCTCGATACGCTTGATAGCTTCGTTTGCACTCATGCCGTCAGTTGCAGCGATCTTGATTGTACCGTCATCTTCGATTTCAATCGTTGTGCCCGTTTCTTCAGTAAGTTGACGGATAGTTGCGCCACCTTTACCGATAACTTCAGCAATTTTCTTCGCAGGGATTTGCATTGTGTAGATGCGTGGTGCGAATTGAGATAACTCTTCAGAAGGAGCAGAAATCGCTTCATCCATTACACCTAAGATGTGTAGACGTGCAGCTTTCGCTTGTTTAAGCGCGATTTGCATGATTTCTTTAGTGATACCTTCGATCTTGATATCCATTTGTAGTGCAGTGATACCGTTTGAAGTACCTGCTACTTTAAAGTCCATGTCACCTAAGTGATCTTCATCACCTAAGATGTCTGAAAGAACAACGAAATCTTCGCCTTCTTTTACTAGACCCATCGCGATACCAGCAACAGATGCTTTGATTGGTACACCCGCGTTCATAAGTGCTAGTGACGTACCACATACTGATGCCATAGACGATGAACCGTTTGATTCAGTGATTTCTGAAACAACACGGATTGAATATGGGAAGTCAGCTAATGTTGGTAATACTGCAGCAATACCACGCTTAGCTAAGTTACCGTGACCGATTTCACGACGCTTAGGAGAACCTACGAAACCTGTTTCACCTACGCAGAACGGAGGGAAGTTGTAGTGAAGCATGAAGTGATGCTTGTTAGTACCTGTTAAGTCGTCGATTAACTGTGAATCACGCTCAGTACCAAGTGTTGCAGTCACAAGTGCTTGCGTCTCACCACGCGTGAAGATTGCAGAACCGTGAGTACGTGGTAATACACCCGTCATTACGTCTAGTGCACGAACCATGTCTGGTTCACGACCATCGATACGTTTTTCACCAGCGATGATACGGCCACGAACGATTTCTTTTTCTAAAGAACCGAATAGTTTGCCAACTTCTTGCGTATCTAGCTCTTCGCCTTCAGCAAGTTCAGCTGTTAATGTAGCAACGACTTCTTCTTTCGCTACACCTAGCGCTTCTTTACGCGCTACTTTGTCAGTGATGCGGTATGCTTCACCTACTTTTTCAGCAGCGATTGCAGAGATTTTCTCAGCAAGTGTTACGTTTTTCTCTGGAGCAGTCCAATCCCAAGCTGGTTTACCTGCCTCAGCTTTAAACTCGTTGATTGCGTTGATGATAGCTTGAGATTGCTCATGACCATAAACAACCGCACCTAACATTACGTCTTCAGAAAGCGTTTCAGCTTCTGATTCAACCATAAGTACTGCGTTATCAGTACCAGCAACAACTAGGTCTAATTGGCTTTCTTCAAGCTCAGCGAGTGTTGGGTTAAGTACGTATTCACCGTTGATGAAACCAACACGTGATGCACCGATAGGACCATTGAATGGAATACCAGAGATAGCAAGTGCTGCTGAAGTACCAATCATAGCAACCATGTCAGGTTGGATTTCTGGGTTAACAGAAACAACTGTCGCGATTACTTGTACTTCGTTTACGAAACCGTCTGGGAAAAGTGGACGGATTGGACGGTCGATTAGACGAGCGATTAGCGTTTCGCCATCGTTTGGACGACCTTCACGCTTAAGGAAACCACCAGGGATACGACCCGCAGCGTACATACGCTCTTGGTAGTTAACTGTTAGTGGGAAGAAGTCTTGACCTGGTTGTGCATCACGCTTACCAACAACAGTAACTAATACTGAAGTGTCGCCAATGCTTGCTAGTACTGCGCCGTCAGCTTGACGAGCGATAGCACCCGTTTCTAGGGTCACAGTGTGTTGACCTAGTTGAAATTCTTTAATAATTGCTTGCACTTAAAAATGTCCTTTAAATGTAAAAGCAACTCAGAGCAGTGCTCCGAATTGGTAAAAAATAGTCCATCAAAGTACCAATTACAGTACTTAATTAAACTTAAGAAAAATCAATTAAGTACTACAATTGGCAATGATGTTTTTTGATATCTAGGAAGCATCCACTCCCTAGGTGTGCGCTAGTATACCTTTCATACGCGCACAAAAAAAGGGGCTAAATAGCCCCTTTTCTCGTAATCTAGTTCTTAGCGACGTAGGCCAAGCTCTTGGATTAACGCAGTGTAACGTGCAATGTCTTTACCTTTAAGGTAGTCAAGCAGTTTACGGCGTTGGCTTACTTTGCGAAGAAGACCACGACGTGAGTGGAAGTCGTGCTTGTGGCTAGCAAAGTGACCTTGAAGCTTGTTGATATCGAAAGTTAGAAGTGCAACTTGTACTTCAGGTGAACCAGTGTCGCCTTCAGCGCGTGCAAATTTAGCGATGATTTCAACTTTTTCTTGATTGCTTAGTGACATAGTAACTCCAAAAATTAATTTAAATTGTGTTTTAGCCGATCACTAATTCAGCCAAAACGATTGAGCGGGGCGTATTCTACCCAGCTTTGCTCATAACTACAAGGTAATCTTTACTCAGGTAGTTGATTTGATAAACCGCGTTTTGATTTTAAGTGGCCGTCTTTATGACGCTCACCAGTGCCAATGAACACGCCATCAGCCATGACTTTAACCACACCATCGGGGACAGGCTTACCAATAACCACGGTTTGACCATGGCTAAATGCCACGCCCTGCTCTTGGGTAATTTCAATCACAGGTAAATCAACCAAAGCAGTATCCATTGGCAGTAATAACTCATCGAGGTAGCTTGAAGGCGCAACATCATCAGCTTTCGCTTGTTGTAGCTTTTCTTCAAGTTGCTCAAGGGTAACCATTTTCTCACTTGGATAATGCCCTACCGCACTACGATGCAGCATAATAACATGCGCACCACAGCCGAGCTTTTCACCTAAATCATCAACAATAGTACGAATATAAGTACCTTTCGACACATGTGCCGTCATTTGTACTTCGTTGTTCGCTTCATCAAACTCATCAAGCGTTAAACTAAATACATTAATTTTTCGACACTTACGGGGTACTTCAATGCCTTCACGGGCATATTTATACAAAGGCTGACCTTGGTATTTAAGCGCTGAGTACATCGAAGGATATTGATCCGACTCACCTAAGAAGCTGGCAATTTGCTCAGCTAATTGTTCACGCGTGACCGATACTTCGCGCGTTTCAACCACTTCACCATCTGAATCAGAGGTAGTGGTTCGCTCACCAAGTTTGGCGCGCACAACATAGGTTTTATCAGTATCAAGCAAGAACTGGGTAAACTTAGTCGCTTCACCAAAACAAATAGGCAGCATACCCGTCGCGAGCGGATCAAGCGCACCGGTGTGGCCTGCTTTTTGAGCAAAGTAAATTCCCTTTGCTTGCTGCAATGCTTTGTTCGATGAAATACCTTGCGGCTTATTAAGTAATAAGATGCCGTCAATAGCACGACCTTTACTGCGTCTAGCCATTAGTCTTTAGTGCCTTCTTCGCTGCCGTCTTCGTCTACATGCTTAGCATTGTCTTCACGGATAACTGAGTCAACCAAGTTTGAAATACGCATACCTTCCATAAGCGAGTTATCAATAACAAAACGTAGCTCAGGCATGATGCGCGCACGAATGCGTTTACCTAATAAAGAACGAATATAACCCGTTGCTTCATTTAAGATTTTAGCGCTTTGCTTGGCTTTATCTTCATCGTCAGTGTTAAACACTGTGATAAATACTTTTGCGTAAGATAAGTCGCGAGATACCTCAACCGCAGACACTGTCACCATGCCTAAGCGTGGATCTTTGATTTCGCGTTGAAGAATAACAGCAATCTCTTTTTGAATTTGCTGTGCAACACGATCAGTGCGAGAAAATTCTCTCATTTCATTTCACTCTAAAATAATAACTTATTGATGTTAAAGAATAAGTTAATTTAATTACGAATACACAAATGGGGGCTAGGCCCCCATTTAAAATAGTGACTTAAACGAAATTAAAGTGAACGTTGTACTTCAACCGTCTCGAATACCTCGATTTGGTCGCCAACTTTAACATCGTTGTAGTTCTTAACGCCGATACCACATTCCATACCGTTACGAACTTCTTGTACGTCATCTTTAAAGCGACGTAGTGACTCAAGTTCACCTTCATAGATAACCACGTTATCACGAAGTACACGGATAGGCGCGCTACGCTTAACGATACCTTCAGTAACCATACAACCTGCGATTGCACCAATCTTAGGTGACTTGAACACGTCACGAACTTCAGCAAGACCAATGATCTCTTGCTTAAATTCTGGTGCAAGCATACCTGACATCGCTTGTTTAACTTCTTCAATCAGGCTGTAGATAACGCTGTAGTAACGTAAGTCTAGGTTTTCTGACTCAATAACTTTACGAGCTGATGCATCAGCACGAACGTTAAAGCCAACAACGATTGCGTTTGACGCCGCTGCAAGTGTTGCATCAGTTTCAGTGATACCACCTACACCTGAACCAACAATCTTCACTTTAACTTCATCAGTAGATAGTTTAGTTAATGAATCAGCAATTGCTTCAATTGAACCTTGAACGTCTGCTTTAAGTACTACGTTAACTTCAGATACATCGCCTTCAGTCATGTTAGAGAACATGTTTTCAAGCTTCGCTTTTTGCTGACGAGCAAGTTTAACTTCACGGAATTTACCTTGACGGTAAAGCGCTACTTCACGAGCTTTACGCTCATCTTTAACTACCGTTGCTTCGTCACCAGCCGCAGGGATACCAGATAGACCTAAAATCTCAACTGGGATAGATGGACCCGCAGACTTGATGTCTTTACCGTTTTCATCTTTCATCGCACGAACACGGCCATATTCAAGACCACACAGTACGATATCACCTTGGTTAAGCGTACCAGACTGAACAAGAATTGACGCAACTGGACCACGGCCTTTATCAAGACGCGATTCAATGACAACACCTGCCGCCATACCTTCAGTTGGTGCAGTTAATTCTAGGATCTCAGCTTGCATTAATACTGCTTCAAGTAGGTCATCAATACCTAAACCTGTTTTTGCAGAGATATGTACGAATTGCGTGTCACCACCCCACTCTTCTGGGATAACGTCTAGCTGTGCTAATTCGTTCTTAACGCGATCTGGGTCGATGCCTTCTTTATCCATCTTGTTAACTGCGATGATTAAAGGAACGCCAGCAGCACGGGCGTGCTGAACCGCTTCTTTAGTTTGTGGCATTACACCATCATCCGCAGCAACAACTAGGATTACGATATCCGTTGCTTTCGCACCACGAGCACGCATTGATGTAAACGCGGCGTGACCCGGAGTATCTAAGAACGTGATCATGTGACCATTTGTTTCAACGTGGTATGCACCGATGTGCTGTGTAATACCACCAGCCTCACCAGAGGCAACTTTTGCTGAACGAATGTAATCAAGTGTTGACGTTTTACCGTGGTCAACGTGACCCATTACTGTTACAACCGGTGCACGAGGAAGCGCTTTACCTTCTTCGCTACGGTCGTTTAGTACTTTCTCTTCTAATTCGTTTTCTTTAACGATGATAACCTTGTGGCCCATTTCTTCAGCAACAAGTTGTGCTGTTTCTTGGTCGATCACTTGGTTGATGGTAACCATGTCACCCATCTTCATCATTGTTTTAACAACTTCAGCACCTTTAACCGCCATACGTGATGCAAGCTCTGCAACAGTGATTGTTTCACTGATACGTACTTCGTTTTTCACGTCTGCTGTTGGTTTTTGGAAACCGTGTTGTAATGAGGTAGGTGCTTTTAACTTACCTTTTTTACCTTTAGGACCAGAAGTTAATGGCTTCTCTTTTTGAGGTCCTTTTTTCTTTTTCTTCGCACGACGAGCACTTTGCTCTTCGCGAGCATCAGACTCATCTTCTGCTGCACGTGCGTATGAAGAAGTCGTAAGGTGGTGATCAGCGTTCTTTTCACGCTCTATACGCTCTTCTTCTTCCTTCTTCCAGCGAGCTTCATTTTCTTCAGCTAGCTTTCTTGCCTCTTCTGCTTGACGTTTCGCTTCTTCTTCAGCTTTTCTCAATGCGGCCTCTTCTGCTTCTTTTTGCAGACGCTCAGCTTCGGCGCGATCTTTTTCAGACTTAGCACTTTGCTCTGGGGTCATCTGCTTCTGTTTCGCTTTACGCTCAGCCTCAGCTTTGCGTTTAGCCTCTTCTTTGGCTTGACGCTCAGCTTCTTCTTTCGCTTTGCGCTCTGCCTCTTGTTTCGCTTTAAGCTCTTCAGCTTCTTGCTGGGCTTTAAGCTCTGCTGCTTTACGTGCAGCTTCCTCTGCAGCTAAACGCTCTTCTTCTTGCTGTTGCTCAATGGCGCTTTTCTTAACGTAAGTACGTGTTTTACGTACTTCAACTTGTACAGACTTTGCTTTACCTGTTGAACCAGTCACGCTCAGCGTGCTTTTGCTCTTACGTTGCAAAGTCATGCGAGCTGGACCTTCAGAGCCCGTGCCGCCATGCTGCTTGCTCAAATGATCTAATAACGTCGACTTTTCAGACTCAGTTACCATATCACCTGCTTTTTTAGGAATACCGGCTTGCTCAAGCTGCTGTAGTAGCTTATCAACAGTTGTACCAATATCTCCGGCTAGTTTTTCAACATTTACTTCTGCCATAGTGTGTAATACCTCCGTTAATAAATTACTCGTCTGCGAACCAACAAATGTTACGCGCAGCCATAATTAGCTTGCCAGCTTCTTCTTCTGAAAGGTCAGTGATATCCACTAACTCATCAATGCCTTGCTCAGCTAAGTCTTCAAGTGTAACAACACCTTTGCTTGCCATTACGAAAGCAAGGTGACGCTCTAAACCTTCAAGTGCTAGTAGGTCTTCTGCAGGCTCTGCACCTTCTAGGCTTTCTTCTGTTTTAAGTGCTTTCGTTGTTAACGCGTCTTTTGCACGTGAACGTAAGATATCAACTGTTTCTTCGTCTAAACCGTCGATTTCTAAGAACTCAGAAGCTGGTACGTAAGCTACTTCTTCAAGCGTTGAGAAACCTTCGTTGATAAGTAATGTTGCAAACTCATCATCGATGTCTAGGTATTCAGTGAATAAGTTGATTAGCTTGTCTGATTCAGCTTCGTTCTTCGCACGCATGTCATCTACTGTCATTACGTTTAATTCCCAGCCAGTTAACTGACTAGCAAGACGAACGTTTTGACCGTTACGACCGATTGCTTGTGCAAGGTTGTCTGCTTCAACAGCGATATCCATTGAATGCGTATCTTCGTCCATTACGATTGACGCAACTTCAGCTGGCGCCATTGCGTTGATAACGAATTGCGCTGGGTTGTCATCGTAAAGAACGATATCAACACGCTCACCACCAAGCTCACTTGATACAGCTTGTACACGTGCACCACGCATACCAACACACGCACCAACTGGGTCAATACGTTTGTCGTTAGATTTAACAGCGATTTTTGCACGAGAACCCGGATCACGTGCTGCGGCACGTAATTCAATCATCTCTTCGCCAATCTCTGGCACCTCAATGCGGAATAATTCCATTAGCATTTCTGGCTTAGAACGCGTTACAAATAACTGCGCGCCACGTGCTTCTGGCTTAACTTCGTATAGAAGACCACGGATACGGTCGCCTGGACGGAAGTTTTCACGCGGTAACATATCGTCACGGTAGATAACCGCTTCAGCATTGTTACCAAGGTCAAGTACGATAGCGTCACGGGTTGCTTTTTTAACAACACCTGTTACTAATTCGCCTTGTTGGTCTTTGTATTCTTCAACAACTAATGCACGCTCAGCTTCACGTACTTTTTGTACGATAACTTGCTTAGCCATTTGTGTTGTAATACGGTCAAATTTAATTGATTCGATTTGCTCTTCAACGTAATCACCAAGTTGTAAAGACGGGTCTTCAACTTGTGCTGCTTCTAGCGTGATTTCGCTGTAAGGATGTTCTAGTGAACCATCTTCAAGAACGTTAGCAATTTTCCAACGACGGAACGTGTCGTAATTACCTGTTTTACGATCGATTGATACGCGAACATCAATTTCGCCATCGTGTTTTTTCTTTGTAGCAGTCGCTAATGCGAACTCTAACGCTTCAAAAATCTTTTCTTTTGGAACCGCTTTCTCATTGGAGACGGCTTCAGCAACCAATAATATTTCTTTTGCCATGGGTTATGCCTCGCTTGCCCTATTCCTTCGCACTCGAATTAAAATTTTGCGATGATGTTCGCACGTTCAATGTTACTGATCATAATCATATGCTCAGTGCCATCTGCTGAAAGTGTGATCATATCACTGCTAACTGATACTAAATCGCCTTTAAAATTACGACGACCATCTTGTGGAAGCTTTGTACGCACGCGTACTTCTTCTCCTTGCGCCTTCTCGTAGTGATCTTGTTTGAATAATGGACGATCAACACCAGGAGACGAAACTTCCAAATCATATTCATTTGTAATTGGGTCTTCGACGTCTAAAATTGCGCTAACTTGACGACTAACGTCGGCACAATTGTCCACCGTAATCCCTGCATCGTGATCGATATAAACACGTAATGTAGAGTGGCGACCAGCTTGCACAAACTCAAGACCATGTAACTCAAAGCCTAACATTTCAACGGCCGGTGAGAGCATGGCTACTAAATCTTGCTCAAGTTTTGTCACGAAAATCCTCCATACAAACAAAAAAAGGGCATATAGCCCTGAAATACTGAGTTTAATAATGATTTAAAATCACCGCCAAGCAGATACAACAACGCCCCGAACCAAGCGGGGCGTCACACCTAAAGCATAAAACTGTGTGGCCTAGGGCCAAGCTTGGTTGCGAGTCAGTCACCTGACTAAATTAAACTAGATAGCCTAAACGCAAAACGCGCATTACCAGAATGCGCGACTTCATACAGTAAAAACTTACTGTGTATACTAAGTACACTCAACAATGCCTTAGCATGTATTTGGTTGCGGGAGCCGGATTTGAACCGACGACCTTCGGGTTATGAGCCCGACGAGCTACCAGGCTGCTCCATCCCGCGCCAATTGATATTAAAAGTATCTTAATATCGTCTGATTGAGCGATAAACACCTCAATTCAATGGCGGCTATTATAAGCATGTAACGCTCAATTAGCAACCTTCCGGCATGAATTAGTTAGACTATTTTTTACCTAAAAATTTATGACAACCTTGTCATAAAATTTCCCATTACCGAAAAATCTCGTCTATATTTAGTCATATAATAAGAACAACCTATAGCCTTGGCTATTAAGCGATTTACTATGAGTCTCTCTTCGTTTCAAAAAAGACTGCTACAACAAGATATTGAATTGCTAAAACCCGATTTTCATCAGTTTACAAGCGCATATCATCGTAGTCTTTGTTCACGTAAATTAACCATGTCAGTGCCTGAACACGAAAGTATAACTAAACGCAGTTATATCTTGTACTGCGCGCTTAACAAAGTAGTGAGCCACCTTGATGATCTATTGCAAGTGACGCCATTTATTCATTATCTAGCAAATAATCTCAGCTTTTTAAATGTGTCGTTTGAGGACATCGATATCCTTTGCGACGCATTTATCGAAACCCGCAAATCGTATATGCATCACATCAACACGCAATTAAAACAAGCTTGGCTGCAAGCTATGCGTATATTTGCCAATATTGTCAAAAGTTACTTGTTTGCTTACTCAAATGTGGTGTCGTTTAGCGCGTATTGTCCGGCACGTTTAAGCTCATAACCTAGTTAATTCGCTGTTGAGTCTGTCGATTTGTTTTTGCTCAATGGCGATAAGCGTATTAAAGCGGCTAGTTAGCGCAGTCATTTTGTCTGCTAAGGCACTATCGCTATTTGCATCAGCTAAATTTCGAGGGCGGCTATTTAATTGTTGCTCAAGCTCTGAGATTTGTACGTTTAACTCACTTTGATAAGTATCTATTTTATTTTCATGCTCTGAAATTTTACGCATAATTTGTTTTGAGCGAATAAAACTAGCAACCTCATTATTAGCAACCGTATTTGCAGATGAAGTTAACGTGTATTTTTCAGCCGTGAGTCTATCTATACTGCGCTGCTCACTGTCTATAAGCACGCCGTAACGCTCAGATACCGCGGTCATTTGCTTGGCAATAGCCGCTTGTTTTTTAGCCCCTACCAAGTTACGTAGCTGAGCATCTGATTGCTCAGATAAAGCCACTATTTCCCTGTCCATTTTGAGCTTGAATGTGTCAATTTTATTGTTATGTTCTGCTATTTGTGCATCAATTTGCTTTGACCGAATGTAACGATCAACCTCTGCAGTATCTTTATCTGCTGATGGTTGTGCAGTATTTTCTGACGCGCTCGAAAGGTGTGGGTTTTGCTCTTTTATAGTGATTAGCTTTGCATCTTTGCCGCATGGCTGTTGACTAAATTCAGCAATACCATTTTTCTCACAGTGATACACAGTGCTGTGCGCTGTTTGGCAAACTAAGAGACTTATAAATAATAAGTTTAGCTTTAATGGAATAAGTGTCATGTCATGCCTTCCCTAGTAAATGACTCATTATGAACTTCATAATAGTACCTTATATATAGACTAAAATTATCGATCTATCTTGGTGTTTATTTCGTAACTACCTAGATTACTTGCTGCAAAGGTTATTAGAAGTGCAATACTCTACCCTGCGATTTATTTTTGGCGATCAACTTAATGCAAGCCACAGCTGGTTTAAAGAAAAATCACAACCAGATACGCTGTATGTCATTGCTGAGTTAAAACAAGAAACAGACTACGTAAAGCATCATATGCAAAAAGTGGTCGCCTTCTTCGCAGCAATGGAAAACTTTGCCAAAGCACTTACAAAAGCAAACTTAAACTGTCTGCACCTTACACTTGATGACACACAAAACGATGCTTCATTACCTGAACTACTCACCCGGTTAGCTAAGCATTATCAGTGCCACAATATAGAGTACCAATACCCTGACGAATACCGCCTGAAACAACAACTCGCTGATTTTGCAAAGCAGAGCGAATTTAATGTCAATGCGGTTGATTCGGAACACTTTCTACTACCTTTTAATGACATTGACCAGCACTTTAAGCCAAATAAGCCGGTAAAAATGGAGTTTTTTTATCGTGCTATGCGCAAACGTTTTACTATTTTAATGGACGATGATAACCAACCTCGTGGTGGCAAGTGGAATTTTGATCAGCAAAATAGAAACAAGTTAAAACCAAGCGATCTTAAAGAAATTCCCGCCCCCTTATGCTTCGCCCACAATGTAAGCCACATTCTAAAACGGATTGAAAAGCACCAAGTAAACACCTTTGGTGAGTGTAGTGAAACACTTATCTGGCCAACAACCCGCGCTGAAGCAAAACAATTGCTCGATTTCTTCTGCGACCATTTACTGGTGCATTTTGGTCAATTTCAGGATGCTATGACGTGCCAATCAGCGCATCAATGGTCTTTGTATCACAGCCGATTATCGTTTGCTTTAAACACCAAAATGCTGCACCCGATGCAAGTCATCAAGCGGGTATTAACCAGCTTTGAAAAACAGCAGATTGATATTGCACAAGTAGAAGGCTTTATCCGTCAGATCCTTGGTTGGCGTGAATATGTACGCGGTATTTATTGGCAAAATATGCCTGATTACGCCAGCAAAAATGCCTTAAATGCCAAGCGCGCCCTACCTGACTATTTTTGGCATGGCAAAACAAACATGAATTGTATGCACCATGCCATTACACAAAGCTTGCAAACGGCTTATGCGCATCACATTCAACGTTTGATGATCACGGGTAACTTTTGCTTGTTAACCGCTATAGAACCGAGTGAAGTGGATGCTTGGTATCTGGGTATTTATATCGATGCAATAGAATGGGTAGAAATGCCCAACACACGAGGAATGAGTCAATTTGCTGACGGTGGATTAATTGCAACTAAACCCTATGCGGCCAGTGGTAATTACATCAACAAAATGAGTGATTATTGCAAACACTGTAGCTACAACATCAAAGAAAAAGCCACTGATGATGCATGCCCATTCAACAGTTTATATTGGCATTTTATGTTAGAGCACGAACAGCAACTATCACAAAACCCACGCATCGGTATGATCTATAACAATTGGTATAAACAAGATGAATCTGTTCAGCAAGCAACACTCAAGCGCGCTAGCTGGTGCTTAGATAATCTAGAAAAGCTGTAATGACAAAGTACCAAAATAGGTAAAGTTGTTAATTAAATGTTTAATTTTTCTGTCACTCTAGTGTAATCACGCTCTTTTTTAATAGCGCTGCATATTAAATAACACTATGAGGACACAATGAAAAAAACACTTATTAGCGCAGCGTTTTTAGTTGCATGCAGCAGTAACGTACATGCGTTTAGTCAAGAAACCCACAAACGTATAGTGATTGATGCTGTTAATTACATGCAACAACACCCAAGCACAACACAATACGCTGCGTTAGCCAGCTATGCACAGCAAAATAATATGACTATCACTCAACTTGGCGAGCTACTTGGTCAAGCAGCCTATGACGTCGATGATTTTGAGGACACGTTTTTTTGTGGTGCTATTACAGGTTCTTGTGTACAAGCACCAGTTTGGGGTGCTGCAGAAAGTATCGTGAAATACACCAGTTATTGGCACTTTCAAAATCACACGCAAGGTGCTGATCAACACGGCAACGACTTTGGTGGCTACAACTATCAAAAGCTGACGGTGTGGGGGACGGTTGATAATCTTGCAGCGACATGGCTCAAAGGCGATTACCTAGATGATGGTAAAGGTGGCGAAACAGGCTGGTTCAATGCTGACTCTTCAAAATATAATAGCTATGGCGTTACTGAAGCCCATTACCGTATAGATAGCCAATCAAGTTACAGCATGTATGATGATTTTGAGGAAATGCCATTCCAACCTATCGATAACTTAGGGCAATACTGGTATCAAAGTTACTTGCAAAGCGGAAATCCACAGATTTTAGGTTTTGTATTTCACACCACCGATTTACTCCAGCCTCATCATACTTGGACAACCTCTGATTTAAATCACTCAAGCTGGGAAAGTTGGGTGAATGATTATTACGACCAAGAAAACCTCAATGATCCAGCACTTGTTACACAAGCAATGACGACCTTTGCAGCATTAGATACACAATCAACTGATGTACGTCCCTTATTAACCCAAGGTGGGGCATTTTCGTATGCACAAGGTGGGATCGTGTTAAATTCAGAAGATCATTACGACCGACTCGATACTGCAAAACAAGTGGTTCCTCATGCGATTGCAATGGTGGTTCACCTACTTAATCATGCCATGGTTGCTCGATAATGCGTGGGCTTTACATTTTGACAGCACTGCTAGGTTTGCTTTTTAGCAACCTAGCAGTTGCTGCGTTTAATCAATACACGGAATCTGAAATTGATCTCATGTGGCAGGTCTACAAAGAACAACGCCCTGAGATTAGCAAACAGCAAACACGTGAACGCCTTTACGAAAATCAATTTTTACTTGAGTACGCACAGAAAAACATGCCAGAACTTGTAGAGCGCCAAGCAAGCGTTGGCTTTTCGACTCATTACCATGTTATGCGCTACTTAGATAATCTGTTTATTCATCAGCTAAATCTCACCGATAAACCAGCTAAAACTGGGCTTGAACCATTTGATAAACACTGGCTGAAAACCAACTTAGGGCAATACCCGCTAAATGGTCAGTACAGTGATGACCAAATCAAACAGTTCAATGCTATTAAACTCAATTTGTTTGAAAACTCAATGACGCTGTACGAATTTATTGCACCTCTTTCTATGCAGACTCGCTTTCGTTTGCATCAAGGGGATAGCGACTTGTTCAAAACCGAAATTTTAAAACATCGACAATTTATTTTGCATTTAAAGCAAGCTAACGCAGTCTTACAAACACAGCAACTTTCGCTACTCCAACTTTATTCTATCGCCATGGGCGATATTTTAAGACCTTCAATTCAAAGCTGGCTAGGCATAAAAGGTATTATGCATGTTGATAGCCCAGTACTCACTCGCTTAGAAAGCACGGTAACTGGCACTGAAATCCAGCAATATTACCAACAACACAAAGAAAGATTTCATTATCTAAAATCGGTTAAGGCCCATGGCGGCGAATTTACCGAAAGAGAGGCAGCGTTAGCATTTAGAAAGCAAGCAGAAACAAGTTCAATACAACACGCACTAAAGCAATTAAATCAGCCCGATATTTACACTCAATATAAAAACCACTTAACCCGAGAGCATAAACGAAATTGGGCAGTACAATTAGCTTTCACACAAAAACCTCAACAGTTGAGTGAGGTAATACGCTCACCGAATGGTTTATGGGTGGTAGTAATGAGCTATGATCATACTTTTGGCTACTTTAACGAAAATGACGAAACTGTTCGCTATCAAGCTAAAAAAGCCATCGCAATTGAAAAAGCCAAAAGCAGCTATCAACAAAAATGGCTGGCGTGGCAAAAACACCATGGCGTTAAGCTATGAAATGGTTAGCTTTAGCACTCATGGTACTGTTCAGCGCTGCCGTTGTTATTCATCTGCAAACTCACCCTATTCGTTTAGCGCCAGCTAAAAAAGCACCGGTGTCCGTTGAGGTTGAAAAGAAAGATGTTCATGATCAGCAAGCACTGACCAGCACGCTCGAAAAGCAAGCCCACCCAACCATTGAGCAAATCGAAAATGCCGGTATCAAAGCGATAATCACCACACCTGATTATATAGCCCCTATTGCAAAGCAGCCCCAGCAAGCAAAGCGGTTTACAGGTGATCTTAATGATCACAAAGCATATCAGACATATCATCAAGCGCAGCAAACTGAACTAGAGCTTCGCTTTATTGATGCCGCAGAAAGTAAAATTGCTACTCTCGAATCCCTTTTAGAACGTGGTAAGCAAGCGGGATTATCAGAAGATAAGCTTAATGAAGCCGTCGGTAAAATTGCGGCTTTAAAGACGATGCAAGCAGAATTAATTGCAAAGCATAACGAAAAAAGCCGCCTCAGATGAGGCGGCAAAACTAACTAGGGGAAACAATGCTGTTGGAAATTACTTATTTTCGAGTAATTTACCGTTACCGATTTCGATTTTACGTGGTTTTAGTGCTTCTGGAATTTCACGTTGTAAATCGATACTTAGTAAGCCATTTTCAAGGTCAGCGCCAAGTACTTTAACGTGGTCGCCCAACTGGAACTTACGTTCAAAGTTACGCTCTGCAATGCCTTGATGAATAAACTTACGTTCCGCATTATCTTGTTTATCAGCTTTAGTACCGCTAACTTTTAAGGTGTTGTTTTCTGACTCAATGGTCAACTCACTGTCACTAAAACCTGCTACGGCCATAGTGATACGATATTTGTCTTTATCGAGTGCTTCGATGTTATACGGAGGAAAACTTGGCTGCTTGTCTGTGCGTGCTGCCGCATCCATTAATGATGCTAAATGATCGAAACCGATGAATGAACGATAAAGTGGTGATAAGTCTACTGTACGCATAATTATATCCTCATATTTAAGCGATATTTTGTTAGTACTCTTCTTTTGAACCAGCGCTAACAAAGTTAAATTAATACTATATATTTCAATTACTTTAGTTTGGTTGGGACCCATCAGGCGTCCTCACTAAACTATTTATGGGCGGTCAAAATCTTTTCAAGATTTTTAGCAAAAAAAATTGCAATTTTTTTAAATTAAATGAAATTTAAACACCCTCAAACGGGTCTGAATAAGTTGATTTTAAAGGGCTAAACACGTACAAAATAACAATGAAAAAAAATCCAACTTTTTTAAAAAAATTTATCAGGGTGCTAAAAAATGTCGTCTTAATGGCGGTCATTGTGTATGCCGTAACCTTATTTCAACAACGAAATTTACTCTCAACTGATAAAACCCCTGCCCCTTATTTTAATTTAGCCACGTTAAAAGACCCGACAGAGCGGATGACCATTGCACAATTACAAGGCAAGCAAACAGTAGTGTATTTCTTTGCGCCATGGTGCTCAATTTGTCGTTACAGTATGCCGAATTTAGAGACCGCCCATCAGCAAGGTAAACTTAATGCGATAGCGATTGCACTCGATTACCAAAGCATTGCCGAAGTTAAACAGTTTACGGATTCGCTTGATTTGACTATGCCTGTATTGCTTGGCAGTAAAAGTACAGGTCAAGATTACAAAATCAGTGCTTACCCAACTTATTATGTTATTGATGAGCAATTGGTCATTACTGCGCATTCTATGGGTTACTCAACAGAACTGGGTCTTAGAATGCGAACGCTTGATTAGCTCAATCGCTAATAATGAGAAAAAACAGAACAGAGCAATCGATTTTATGCACTGTTTTTATTCATTTAATTCGTTAAGATGATAACCAGATAAACACATTCACATCGAGGAGAGCGATATGTTAACTGTAATTTTTGGCCGTGAAGGCTGCCCATACTGTGTTCGTGCAAAAGACGTTGCTGAAAAACTAGCTAACGAGCGTGACGATTTTAAATACCGTTACATCGACATCATTAAAGAAGGTATCAGCAAAGCAGATTTAGAACAGTCTGCTGGCAAACCTTGCCCAACTGTACCACAGATTTTTATTGACCAAGCCCACATTGGTGGCTTCACTGAATTCGAAGCGTACGCTAAAGAAAATTTAGGGTTATATCAATAAATTGTAAACGTGGTTGATTTTGGTAAATTTAAACTGATTAAATTATGACCAACATCAACCACATACAAATTAGTTGTAATTTATACAAGCAATTGCCTTGTATTTCCTATACAATGCGCGCCTCTTTAAATTCGTTGAGGCGTATTAATGTCAGAACCAGTCACGTTTGAATCTCTAAATCTTTCTCCTGCAATCCTTAAAGCAGTTGAAGAGTTGGGTTACAAGACTCCATCTGAAATCCAAGCTCAATGTATACCGTTATTGCTAGAAAGAAAGGACGTACTGGGACTAGCGCAAACGGGTACAGGTAAAACAGCAGCATTTGCTCTGCCGTTACTAAATAATATTGACCCGTCTGTGAAACAGCCACAGATCCTTGTTTTAACGCCTACGCGTGAACTTGCGATCCAAGTAGCTGAGGCATTCGAACAATATGCTAAGCATACTCGTGGTGTTGAAGTTTTAGCCCTTTATGGTGGCCAAAGCTATAGCATCCAATTAAGTGCACTTCGTCGTGGCGCGCAAATCATTGTTGCAACGCCAGGCCGCTTAATCGACCACATTAACCGTGGCACAATCAAGTTTGAGAGCTTACAAGCCCTTGTTCTTGATGAAGCAGACGAAATGTTACGCATGGGCTTCATTGATGATGTTGAAAGCATCATGGAGCAAACGCCGCGTGAAAAGCAAACATGTCTTTTCTCTGCGACTATGCCAAAGCAAATTCAAAATATCAGCAGCAAGTACATGAATGAGCCTGAGCAAGTTCATATTTCTGCTCGTAACTCAACTGTATCAACT
Source organism: Pseudoalteromonas sp. S4492 (assembly GCF_005886115.1). NCBI lineage: Bacteria > Pseudomonadati > Pseudomonadota > Gammaproteobacteria > Alteromonadales > Pseudoalteromonadaceae > Pseudoalteromonas > Pseudoalteromonas sp. S4492. Next base: position 163,589 of record NZ_PNCP01000004.1, on the reverse strand, counting down.
GTTGAACAAGTATTTTGGAATGCACACGTACACAAAAACAAAGCTATCGTTCGCTTCTTAGAAGCTGAACAATACGATGGCGCGATTGTTTTCGTACGTACACGTAACGACACGGTACAATTAGCTGAATTACTTGAGCATGAAGGTTTCTCTGCTGCACCACTTAATGGTGACATGAACCAACAAGCACGTGAACGCACAGTAGACCGTTTGAAAAACGGCCTAGTTGATATCGTTATTGCAACAGACGTTGCTGCACGTGGTCTTGATGTTGACCGTTTAAGCCTAGTAATCAACTACGATATTCCACAAGACTCAGAAGCCTACGTTCACCGTATTGGTCGTACTGGTCGTGCGGGTCGTACAGGTAAAGCGATTCTTTTCGTAAAACATAACGAACGTTATTTACTTAAAAATATCATTCGTCATACGAAATCAGATATCGCACAAGTTGAATTACCGACTGCTAAAGTAGTTGAAGAAAAGCGTATCAAAGCACTTCAAGACAAATTAACAATTGCTCTTGAAAACAAAGACATCACTTTCTTCAATCAAGTTGCTGCTGATATGGCAGAAAAACTTGAGTTAAGTGCTGAAGACTTAGCAGGTGCATTACTTTGTTTAGCGCAGCAACAATCACCAATCAAGGTTGAAGAAGTTAAAGCTCAACCGCGTGGCGAGCGTAACGACCGTCGTCGTAACGAACGTGGTGATCGTGCTGAGCGTGGCGACCGTCAAGGACGCGAGCGTAAACCTCGTGAGCCACGTGAGCGCAACAGCCGTAACATGGGTCCTATGGATACTTACCGTATCGAAGTAGGTCGTGAGCACGGTGTACAAGTTAAAAATATCGTTGGTGCGATTGCTAACGAAGCTGATATCTCGAGCAAGTTCATCGGTGATATCCGTCTTCATGACACGCACAGTACGGTTCAGTTACCGCAAAACATGCCAAAAGACGTGTTAGACCATTTCCAAAAGGTGTTTATCTGTAAGCGCCCAATGAATATGTCTTTAACACAAGATCAAGGTCCAGCGCCAACTGCTGCACCTCGCTCTGAGCGCCCAAGCGGTGATCGTGGTGATAAAAAGCGTAACTTCAAAGATCGTGGTGAAAAACGTGGTGGCCCTCGTAAAGAGCGTCGTCCAGTGAGCTTCACTGCGAACTAATTGAAGCTTTAAGCAATAAAAAAACCTTGTCATGAGAGTGACAAGGTTTTTTTGTGTCTGTAGTAAAGCTGTCAGCCGTCAGCTATCAGACTTCAGTTCTGTAAAGCCTCACGTCTGTAAAGCCTCACGCTGGATGGCTGAGGCTTTGTTACTCTAATCGTTATGAGCCGATGGCTGGGTATGCGTAGCTTGATTGTAAGCCAAGCGGGATGCCTAAGCCCCAGTACGCGAGTAAGAAGATACTCCAACCGATTAAGAAGGCGATTGAGTACGGTAACATCATCGCGATTAAGGTGCCGATACCGGTGCCTTTTACATACTTTTGACAGTACACAACAACCAATGGGAAGTATGGCATTAGTGGCGTGATGATATTCGAGCTTGAGTCACCTACACGGTAGGCAGCTTGCGTTAAATCAGGTGAAATACCCAGTTGCATCAGCATGGGTACAAATATTGGTCCTAGTAACGCCCATTTTGCGGAGCTTGAGCCAACAAACAGGTTCACAAACGCCGTTAAAAAGATAATACCGATCACCGTTACTGAGCTTGGTAGTGCCATTGCTTTTAACAGCTCTGCTCCTTCAATTGCAAGTAATGCACCTAGGTTTGATTTACTAAATGCAGCAATAAATAACGCACAGAAGAACGCCATAACAATATAATAAGCCATACCGCTCATCGCTTTGCTCATTGCATCTATCATATCTTTAGAGCTTTTGAAGGTACCCACGGCAAAACCGTAAACGGCACCTGGGATCCAAAACAGTAAGAAGATAAGCGGTACAATTGATTGCATTAACGGTGAACGGAAATTAGTTAATGAGCCATCGCTGCTTCGCATCGCAGAGTCTGCTGGGGCCGAAACAAACCAAAGTAAAGCAAGGCCAGCAATCATCACTGTACTTGCAATATAAAACGCACGTTTTTCATCACTGCGCGCTTCATCAAATGCAGGTAAGTCTTCAGTATCTCCATCAAGTGGCGTGTTTTGTAAACGCGGCTCGATGATTTTATCTGTGATATACCAGCCTAATAAGATAATAAATAAGCTCGAAGCTGAGGTGAAAAACCAGTTATTGAGCGGGTTAATCGCCATATCTGGGTTAATAATTTGTGCGGCACTTTGGGTAAAGCTTTGCAGTAACGGGTCAATCCCAGACGGAATAAAGTTTGCGCTAAAGCCACCACTTACCCCCGCAAATGCTGCAGCAATACCAGCAAGCGGATGACGCCCCATCGCATAGAAGATTACCCCAGCAAGTGGGATCACTAATACATAACCCGCATCCGTAGCGGTATGGCTGACAATCGCCACTAAAATAATAGACGGTGTTAAAAGCTGCTTAGGCGTAACCTTTAACATTAATTTAAGGCCAGTATTGATAAAGCCAGAATGCTCAGCAACACCAACACCTAACATAGCAACCAGCACCACACCAAGCGGCGCAAAGCCAGTAAAGGTCTTCACCATTGAAGACAAAAAGGTGGCAAGGGAATCCCCTGCTAATAAGTTATGCACTACAATCGCTTCACCGGTGCGCGGGTCGATTGCATCAAATGTGGTGCCCGAAAAGAGCCAAGATAAAAACCAAATAAGCAGCATTGCGACTAAAAATATAATCGCCGGATCAGGTAGTTTGTTACCCACCCTTTCAATCGTATTTAGAAAACGTGCGATTGCACCACTTGGTGCCTGCACATCATTATTGTTATTCATTTTCAAATTCCCTGGAAAAATATCTTTTTTACCTTAACGCATCTGTGCAATGAGGTAAATTTTAAGTTAATAAAATTACCCAATAAAGGTAATGTGAATATATAAAAAAAGCGACAAAAGGCCGCTTCTTTAGATTCTATTTAAGTCAATTAAGCTGCAAGTGCTTTTACTTCATCCCACAGACGCACAACAAGCTCTTTATCTTCTTCGTTTAGCTCGCCGTTGCGATAAGCTTTAACGAGGCTAGATTCAACTTGATTGTTTAGCTCATCAATCGATAAGTTTAATTCTTCTACTTGTGCATAGCCTACAGCTAAGTCAAAGTGACCACGCAAATAGCCACCAGCAAATAGCTCGTCGTCTGTTGCTTTATCGACTAAATCATCAAAATATTGCTGCGCTGCATCAATATAACTTACTAAACTCATTGTTACTTCTCCTCTGGGTGCAGCCCATCTTGATGACCCACTGCATACATAATATGGTCATTGAAACCTGTGGTTACTCGAATATAACCACTTAATTCATCGTCTAGTTCACTATCACCCGTATCGGCAATCAGTGGTCGGCCATTCAAGGCCTGTAATTTAGTTTTCGTCGCTACCACAATAATATTGTCGCGACCAATGGCACGAATAAGTGCCGGGCTTAATTGCTGATTACCTCGACCGAAAATATGGCCTTGGCCACCAATTAAAGTGATCACCAACTTGGTTTCTTTACCTTCTGTGAGCTTAAGTAATTGCTGGGCAGTTAAGTCCTGCGCCACAAGCTCTTGGTCTGCCACTAAGTCTACGCCTAGCAAGGTATTTTCAAGACCCATTTCTTCCATAATTGCCGCGACTGTAGACCCACTGCCCATCACATACAAGCAGTCTTCATCCATTTCACTAACAACATAGGCAGCTATATCGGCAAGCACTAATTCATCGGTTTCTTTGCCGCCATTTTTAACCGCTTGTACGTAGCGCACTTCACTCGGCACTTGCATTTCACCGTAACGCTTAGCTTTTACTGTACCTTCGCGAAATGCCTCTTCGTCGATATCCATCACATCGGCATCACCAAGGCTTACAAGTTCACCTTTAACTAGCATCTCAACAACACGTCCAGCTGCTTTGGGGGTTATTGCATAAACACCAGAATGGATTTTACAACCAGCAGGAATACCCAGCACAGGGGTACTATCACCAACCGCGTGGCAAATATTGCGAGCAGTGCCATCACCACCCGCAAATAAAATAAGGTCGACACCTTGCTCAACTAATAACTTAGCAGCCTGCTCTGTGTCTTCCGGTGTAGTGATATCATTTGTTTGGTAAATAACATGAGTATTAAAACCAAGTTGGCTTGCAGTTTGCTCACCCATTTCACCATTTACAGTGTAAATAGTTAAGTCATCTTGATGGGCAAGCAGTACTTCAAGTGCTGCTCTGGTACGTAAGTTTGCTTTTGGCTCAGCGCCAAGTTGCATTGCTTTTGCAGCTGTCTCTGCGCCATCACTGCCCTTTAATGCGACACTGCCACCTAAGCCGGCAACCGGGTTTACAATTAAACCTAATTTAAACTGCATTAGATAAAGCTCCTGGGTTGTCCTGATAATCACGCTGCCATGTAAACTGTGCAGCCGTTAATGGCCATGGGGTTTTATAAAAATCGCTCAATGCGTTAAGCAGTGCTGTTGTGCGCTGGTTAAAGCCAGATGCTAAAAAGCTCAACACCTGCTGGTGAACCCGCGCTTGAAAATCAAATCGGCAAGTTTGCTCGCCATTAAGATTATCAACCGATACATTAAAATCGAAACCTGCTGCGGTACTGAGCGCCCATTCGATAGCTTGGGGCTTTACTTCAACCGCTTCAAATTCAGCTTGCTGGTGCTTATCACGGCCATCAGGGCAATACCAATAGCCATAATCTTCTTTTAACCGACGCGCCTCTCCAGCCACTAGCCAATGGGCAATTTCGTGTAAGGCGCTGGCATAAAAACCATGGGCAAACACAATTTGGTGATAAGGCGTTTGCTCATCAGCAGGTAGGTAAATAGGTTCATCATCACCCTTTATCAAACGCGTGTTATGGCTTTGATAAAAAGTGTTTTCAAAAATAGCGATTAAGTCAGCATTCTGATGCATACGGCTTGAATTCATCTCGTTAAAAGCGTCACTAAAAACGAGGCGAATTGTACGGACTTTTCACTGTAAAGTAAAAGCAACTACCCTCAGTTACAGGTATTTTGCGATATCAACATCATCGATTTGTGCTGGGTTTAAATAGCGTTTTGCATATTCAAGGTAAATACCTGATGTTAAAAACAATTTGAATACATCTTCATCAACATGTTGATCGGCTACCATCTTGGCTAAAATATCTATGGCAACACTCAGCGGTTTGGCTTTTTTGTAAGGTCTATCGGCTGCGGTTAATGCTTCGAAGATATCAGCCAGCACCAACACGCGCTCTGGTATTGATAAATCATCCGCAGACAACTTACGTGGATACCCTGTGCCTTTGAGTGTTTCGTGATGGGTCGAGGCATAACGAGGCACACGAGCTAATTCATCAGGAAATGGCACGTTATCGAGCATCCGAATGGTGCTGATAATATGCTCATTGATTTTAAAGCGGTCTTCGTTTGTTAATGTACCGCGTTGAATTTGTAAGTTATACAACTCGCCAAGATTATACTTATACTCAGGAATAGTAACTTGAATTCCTAAGCGCTCGTCATACTGTATTGGTTTATCGTGGGCAATCAAATGCTCAGGTTTATCAGAAAGTAGCTTTTCAGTCACAGGCAGTTGCTCATCGTTGCTGTGAACTCGCAGCTCTTCCACTGGCGAAAGCCCTATCTTATCGTCAAAATGTCGCTGCCACGTAATGTTACTGAGTGCCTCTAAGCGCTCAAGACTTGCTTCATCCATAAACTCGCCACCCACATTGCACGCTGCGATAAACGAAAAATCACTGCGTAATTGTGATTGGCGTTTGCCAAGCTCAGCTTCAAGCTCAGGTTGCTTTTCTGGTGAGCTTTGCAACGCTTTTAAATAAGCGATTTCTGCATCTCGCCACAGTACTTCAAACCGTGTACGCACTTCGTGGATACGGTTATAAATGGTTTCTAACTTCGTGCCTTTATCTACGATATGCTCTGGGGTGGTGATTTTACCGCAGTCATGTAGCCAAGCTGCTAGGCTAAATTCTCTTAGCTCGTCTTTATTTTTAAAGGCAAACTCTTTAAAAGCGTGTTCATTTGAGTTTGAGGCCGCTTTGGCCAGCATAATGCCCAGCTCTGGTACCCGCTCGCAGTGCCCTGCTGTATAAGGCGATTTATCATCGATAGCCTGTGCAATAAGCTCAATAAATGACTCCATTAAGGCTTTCTGCTTTTGCTCATGCTGCTGAATAGATTGACTCATTTGCACCATGGAGCTAGCCAGGTTATTGATTTCTTTAATACTACTTTTTAATGTAGATACTTGATCAAACTGTCGACGTTTAATTTTTAAGTTTTCGCCCTCTAAGGTCTTAATAGGTGCAACGATGGGTGAGGCAAAAAACCATGACACCGGCAATACCATAATTAAGCATGCGGCAGTGATAAAAATAGAAAGCTTAATTTTTTCACGGGTAGAGCTCAAAACGCCTTCTTTCGGCACCACTATCGCTAAGTAATCACTATTACTGCCCCCTTCTGAAAGCGGAGTGATATACACATATTTTTCAATGCCATTTAGGGTCATCAAACGTAAATGGGCAAAGTTTGTTTTATCTGTGATTAAACTTAAAAACTCAGGATATGGTACGGTACCAATCACTTGTGATTGCTGATTGGGATCGCTCCCTAACCATTTACGCTCGAGTGCCGCAATGTACGAATTTGGCAGGTGTGTTATTGCCATATCAATTAAGTCTTTAAGCGCTTCATCTTCTGGGTGAAATAATAAATGCAGGGTATCGGGTAAAAGGTCGTGGCTATATGTATCTAGCTGATTGTACTGAATGCCATCAATAAAAAACTGCTTTTGGGTGTATTTGAACACCGCCTCGTTATCTAAGCCTGCAAAGACCCGTCCTTGGCTAACTGCATCAAGTACCGCTTTTGTACTTGGTAGCTCAACAATGTCGATGTCGGGAAAGTGCTCTTTGATCACGTTAATCACCGACCAGCCCTCGCCTATCGCCAACTGTTTGCCCGCTAGCTGCTTCATGGTGACAACCGGTGTGGTGCCTTGTGCAGTAATTATGCTAAACGGCAACCTTGCCATGGTTTCACTCATTACACCAAGTGGCTCATTAGCAGGCGTTTTAAATATAGGCTGAATAATGTCTATTTCATTTTTTGCAAATTGCGTTAAAAACTCAGACCAAGTAAAACCGTTGATAAAGGTCACCTTAATTCCAAGCAACTCAGCCAAACCATTAATATAATCAATGCTATAGCCTTTGGGGTTTCCGCCGACACTAAAATCCATCGGTGGCCAGTTTGTCTCGTTTGATACGCTTAAATAAGGATACTTTGCCAATACACTTTGCTGCTCTTCAGTCAGAGGCAATTTTTCAAGCCTTGGCAGACGTAAGCTATTTTTTTGTTGATTAGAGGCAACAATTTCACCCTCTTTATTGTATATATACAGCTCACTTAAATACTGGCTGCTCATTTTACTTTGCTGTTTGCTTAAATATTCAGAGATGCTCGACAAACTAACGTCTAACGCTAAGACACTGTTTTCGCTTGCCGACTTTATCGAATAGGTTTGCCCGGGCGCTTGCAGGTGGGTAAAGAAATACGGCTTGGTTTTATTGACTCGGGCAGAATTTGCTTGCTTAAACCACAAACGCTCTCGGGGGTCATAGCTGGTACCTTTAGTTTGAGAAATGCGTAAATTAAATTGCTGATCAAAATAATGGGTGTGCTGAACACGCTCAGCCCCTTCGCCGGTAATGTGGATCACGACCCAGCGATCTGCTTCGATGGCTTGCAACTGCTGACGAACTATTTCACTACTTTCTAAATTTATTAATTCATAAAAGTCACCATTTTCATAGCCAACATACAAGGCATAAAACAATGGATTGAGCTGCATGATTTCACTCATGACATTTCTCAGTTCACTTTTATCTTCGCTGTCGGCACTGATAAGGCTGCTGTTTTGTACCATCACACTTAGCGTGTTTTCCGACTTTTCATTGACACCGGTAAGGTAATCAGCGACAGAGCCAGTGGCTAAATTAAAGTTTTTAACACTGGCTTCTAAGGCCATTTTTTCACTGAAATAATATTGCAGACTAATTGCAATCAGGGCTGTTAATGAGGTGGCTAATACAAACACCGCAACAACGGTAAGACGAATCGAGAAACGTATTGTTTGTTTTAGTTTTTGAAAAGCAGATACCAGCACTTATGCATCTCCTTGCAATGCTTTGTTCGTAAATAATATTAGCTTGTATAATATGTATACACCAATAACTTTGTATTACAAACAAAAACACTGCAATATTAGCCTAAAGCATAAGCAAATAATTATCTTAGATATTTTTGAATATCGACCGAATCGATTTGCGACTCATGTAAAAACTGTTTTGCATATTTTAGGTAAATGCCAGAAGTTAAAAAGAGCTCAAATACGTCACGGTCAATGTGATCGTCATCGACCATTTTCGCTAAAATATCAACAGCAACACTCAAAGGTTTTGCTTTTTTATAAGGTCTATCTGCCGCGGTTAATGCTTCGAAGATATCAGCAAGTACTAACACACGTTCAGGTATTGATAACTGCTTAGCGGTTAATTTTCTCGGATAGCCAGTCCCTTTTAAGGTTTCGTGGTGGGTTGATGCATAACGCGGAACTCTCGCTAACTCTTTAGGGAATGGCACACTCCCAAGCATACGAATTGTACTGATCACATGCTCATTGATCTTAAACCGATCTTCCGCTGTTAACGTGCCCCGCGCCACCGACAAGTTATAGACTTCGCCAAGGTTATATTTATACTCTGGAATCGCCATATTAATGCCCAAACTTTCTGGGTACTCAACGGCTTTTTCGTGTGGAATTAAATCACTTGGCTTATCGCTCAGGAGTGACTCTTCGACAGGTAAATGCTGATCTTTCAAATCAGCCATACGCATTTCTTCAAGGGGCGATAAACCTAAACTTGCGTCAAAATAGCGCTGCCACTTGATGCTAGCAACCTCATGTAAGCGAGTCAACTGCGCTTCATCCATAAACTCACCACCGACATTACAGGCGGCAATAAAGCTAAAATCAGCGTGTAACTTTTCTGTTTGTTGCTCAAGCTTTTGCTTTAGCACAGATTGCTGCTCTGGGTGCGCGATTAGTTGCTCGTAGTAGGCAATTTTTGCATCACGTAGCAGCACTTCAAATCGGGTGCGTACTTCGTGAATGCGGTTATAAATGGTTTCAAGCTTAGTGCCTTTATCAACAATATGTTCTGGTGTGGTGATTTTACCGCAGTCGTGTAACCACGCCGCTAAACGAAACTCGCGTCGCTCATCCGGGGTTTTAAAGCTAAACTCAGAAAACGCCTCATCGGTTGAACCAGATGCGGCATCTGCAAGCCAAATACCCAGCTCTGGCACACGCTCACAATGCCCTGCCGTGTACGGTGATTTATCATCAATGGCTTGCGCAATGAGCTCGACAAAAGACTCCATCAGCGCTTTTTGTGAATTTTCATGTTGCTCAATGGAGCGACTCATATCGACCATCGAACTGGCTAAATAATGAATTTCTAAAATATGACTAGAAAGCGTTGAAACCTCATTGTAATCGCGCTGTTGAATTTTTTTATTTTCACCCACTAGTTTCAGTATCGGGTTAACGATTGAAGAGGCAAAAAACCAAGAAACGGGCAGCAGCAAGAGTAAAAATAAGCCCGTGACTAAAATTGAAATACGTATTTTTTCTTTAATTACCGCTAACACATCTTCTTTAGATACCAGTACGGTGAAGTAATCCACTTCATCAGATTGCATATCGCTACTGAGCGGCAGAGGCAGCACAAACATGTACTTTTCTATGCCCTTTTCATGGACGCTCAGCATTTTGCCAAATTGATACGCTTTATTAGCAAGCCCTGATTGCTGTTCATCCAATTTAATCAACTGAGATAAGTCATCAAAGGTATGCTGATGGCTTTGATTTTTACTGGTCGCAATAATTTCGCCATTGCCACGATATACATACATTTCACTTTCAACCAAGTGTTTCATTTTAGTTTGTTGCGCGGTTAAAAAATGATTCAAACTTGCACTGGCAATATCAATTGCTAATACATCGCCTGTTTGCGCTGACTTTATTGCGTAGGTATAACCTGGTACATCAAACACGTTAAACACGTACTGCTCGGTTTTCGTCACCGAAGTACTGGTTGCATCCTGAAACCAAACACGGGTTCGCGGGTCGTAATCTGTCGCTTGCGTGTCTCTTTTACGAACAGTGAGCGACTCATCTAAATACGTGGTCACTTGCTTACGCTCACTACCCTGCCCAGTAATTTGGTATACCAGCCAATGATCGTCTTCATCAAGTTGAAACGATGAAGGAAGCTTTGCATAGCCTTTTAAATTAATAACCTGCAATAAGTCGCCATTAGCATGACCAAGAATGAGTGAATAAAAGTCTGGATGGCGCGTTAAAATTTCGAGCAAAACATGCTGTAAAATGTCTTTATTATCTTGGCTATTCGAAAAGAGTCGCGTGTCGTGGATCATCACGCTCAAGGTGTTGTTAGCACGCTCATTAATTCGGGTGATATGATCGGCTATTTGCTGGCTAGTTTGTTTAAATTGTTCTGATTTAGTTTGCAGTATCAGCTTTTCACTAAAGTAATAATGCAGACTAATCGCCACCACGCCAGTGAGTAAACTCGCGAGAGCGAACACCAGTAGAACACTGGCCCTGATTGAAATTTTATAGCCCTTATCATGGCGTGATAGCATTCGCGACTCCTTGCTAGCTAATAATTCATATTGTTTTAAAAAATGATACTTTAAGATTATATCGAAACAACAATAAGGTACATGTATTTGTGCGCTTTTCAGCCATTTATAGTTTTATTACTAATTGGTTTCGCCCAGCTTCTTTCGCCTGATAAAGCGCAGCATCAGCCCGTGAAATAACTGATTTTTTAGGCTCTTCTTGCATCACAGTTAAACCAAAGCTGGCGCGAATTGGTAAAGACAACTCACCAACCTCGCACACTTCACTATTCAATCGTGAAATCATACTGTTGATAATAACCGTTGCATCAGGCACAGAGCATAGTGGCAGCACAATAACAAACTCTTCTCCGCCAAAACGATAAACGTCATCAGAGGTACGTAGTGAGTGAGTTAAAAATGCAGAAAAACGTTGTAACACGACATCCCCCACCTCGTGGCCATGGGTATCATTCACACGTTTAAAATAATCAATATCAGCCAGAATAACACACACTTGTTTTGCCTCACCTTGCTGTTGCTTAGCCAACCGCTGATATTCTTCATAGGCATTATCAAAAGCACGGCGATTGGGCAGTTGAGTAAGTGCATCTTTAAGGGCTTGGGTTTTCATTTCATGAGCAAGCTGGGCAAGCTGTGTATTTCTTACAAATAATGCGCGGCGCATCGTGTGCTCTTGAGCTGCCATGATCAACCCCACTAAATTAGCAGCCACATGCGCTAAGATCACCACATAAAATGAGTGAGTGGATATATCTTTATAGGAGTAAATAACAATCACAGCGAAGACACTGTAAGCAACACCTAAAAACAAAGATAACTTCAAAGATAACAATGTTGAAAAGTAAAAGGTGATCAAAATGATCACATCAAAAAACATGTGCAAAATATAATTTCGCTCATAGGTGACAACCATGAACTGGATATTCAAAAATAAAAACACCATAAACACGACAATCACGGGTTTTAACTGCCCCGGAGTTTTTATAAAACCTAAACCAAAAGCACTTAGTAAACAAACTGATATAGTAACGGCTCTACCGATCAGGGCAATATCGGGCCAAAAGCTCGCTTGAATGATCATCTTATCAAAGAATGTCACCAAAAAAGTGACTACTGCAATCAAGCAGGTAAGAAATTGAGCTATTTTTTTATCTTGTACGAATTTACTTTGCAAAAATGCTTGCTCAACCTGTAACGATTTAAATTGGCAAGCATAACGCTCAATCGACATATCTTCGTTTAATAATTTTGCTGCAAAAGCGCCCATAAATAAATGCCTACTACGAAAGGAAGTGAGGGGTGTTAGATTAAAGAGCAACTACTCTAGTATAGAATGTATGCTCATTAATTAAACTAGTATTTTTGTATAAAAATACGACAAAAACCCCCAAATAAAAGTATAGTAGACAATAAATTAAATAGGAAAATATTCTAAATTTCAGTTAGTTGATTTCTTCACCCGCTTCATCACAATCTACAATATCGGTTTCTTTCAGCGCTTCGCTGATCCAGCTTTGCATTACCGGGCAACTAAGTACGTACTGACAATACGCTTGTGCAGCATGCGAAAGCTCCACCTGATACGTTTTGAAGCGCAGCACCACAGGTGCAAACATCGCATCAACAATAGAGAACTCACCAAATAACCATGCGTTAGGGTAACTTTGCTGCTGAGCAGAAAATATCTCATCGATACGCGCAATGTCTTTTTTAGCTTGCTCTGATAATTCAACATGCCTGTTAGCGCGAATATTCATTGGCATTTCATTGCGAAGTGCAGCAAAACCAGAGTGCATCTCAGCCGCTAGACTGCGCGCTTTTGCTCTTTGGGCTATTTCACTAGGCCAAGCAGCACCATTTAGATAAGCATCATTGATGTATTCACAAATAGCGAGTGAATCCCACACGATTAACTCAGCATCAATAAGGGCCGGCACTTTTTGCACGGGAAACTTACTTTTTAATGCTTCATAAAACTCAGGCGTATCTAAAACTAATTGCTGTTCTGTAAAAGAGATATTGAATTTACTCAGTAAATACCAGGCCCGCAATGACCAAGTTGAGTAGTTTTTATTGCCAATAAATAATTGCATTGTGCTTCCTTTAACGTTTAGATTAGGTTCACTATAAAACAGCAATTGGGTAATTACTCGCCAATTGTTTTTATGCTACCTATAAGAAAAGCTGATACATTATGGATATTGATGCCCTCAGAACTTTTTGTGCTTTTGTTGATACAGGCAGTTTCACCCGTGCTGCAGCACAAATTTGCAGAACCCAATCTGCGGTAAGTATGCAAATGAAAAAGCTTGAACAAGACCTCGCAAGTCCGCTATTTGAAAAGCAAGGCCGTCAGTTGGTGCTAACCCATCAAGGCCACCAGCTAGCAAGCTATGCAAAGCAGTTGATAGCGCTTCATGATGAAGCCTTTAAGCAATTAAAAGCAGGCACTGGCAATTTACGTGTGCGCATTGGTTGTCCTGATGACTATGCCCACTCTTTACTACCAGAGCTTGTTGATGCTTTACACCAACAGTTTAATGCACTGGATTTACAAATAAGCTGCGCCCCAAGTACTGAGCTTAGAGCCAAACTAGACCAAGGTATGCTCGATTTGGTGATTGCCACTCGCTCGCCAGACAGTGAAGAAGGCTACTTATTACAATCAAGCCAAGGCGTGTGGGTGAAAAGCCCCGGTTTTAAGATTAACAATTCAACCCCACTTCCTATCGCCTTGTTTCAACGAGACTGTAAGTTTCACCAAGCCAGTATTGAGGGTCTATTAAAAGCCGAGCGTCGCTTTAATATTATTGCCTGTTGTGGCTCAGCGGGAGCGTTACATGGCTTGATTAAACAAGGACTGGCAATTGGCAGTATGGCGCGAATAAGCATGCAATCAGGTGTGGAAGAGGTGAGCGATAACTCACTTCCGGTACTGCCTGTCATTGATATCGTCCTGCTTTATGGTAATCATGCCCACAACCCTCTCAGTCATGAACAGCTTAAGCAGCTTGTGGAGTTGATTAAGACGTAAAAAACATATCAAGCTAAAGAAGCTTTACTAACTTACGAGTTCTATTAGGCTCTGTAAGGTATAAAAACTCTGTTAAATCATGGGCACTGTTGATCAGCATATGTTGCTTAGGTTGAGTTAATTGCCAACTTTCTGTTGCAGCGGTTGCCAAATCAATACGTTGGAAACTAATAGTATCAGCATGCTCCATAGTGACCGCTAATTGCTGGTTACTTACAGATATACCAATGATGTCATTGTTAGCAGCTTGCCAAACAGTCTCAGTATCTCCTCGGCCATTAACTCGAAACACTTCGTTGCTATTTGAAAAATAGATCTGGTCTTGCTCATCTAAATCCATGCCATAGCAGCTTAAACGTTTCCCTGAGCCTGTGAAAGGTGTCAAAGTTAGGCTTGTTAAATCGAGTTTTGCTGGATGAAACGTCTGTCCATCCTCCGCTCGATATGAAACTAAAATCGCGTCTTGATTGTGATACATTTCTCGCAAGTAAAAAGAGTGATTTCCATGAGGAATTGTTTCATAAGTGCCACTGCTTAAATCAATTTTAAACAATGTATCTTTACTTGCGGTGTAAACCTGCCGTGCGTCTTGGCTCCAAACAATACCAAATAACTCATGGTTATCAGGGTTAGCAAAAATGCGAGTTTGCTTACCATTATCGTATAAAAATAATTGCTTTAATCCAAAACGATGAGACTCAAAAACAAATTTAGTTGAGTCTGGCGAAAACACGGGTAGAAAGTCGATTGATGAGGTATCTACGAGTTTAGTCAGATTGTCAGGGTTAGCACGTGTTTGGCTAACAATATCTACATCAACATTCACTAGCTCCATCAAAATGGCTTCAGCGTCTGGTGTGTACTGGGCATCACGGATTATTTGATAATTATTAAATGAAATTAACTGCTGTTCACCATCAAGATCCAGATTAACAAGCTGATTTCGTTGGCTAATCAATAGTGCTTGATTATTCGGGTGCCAACTTAACCCTTGAATACCGTTTTCTATAATGGCAATAGTTTGTATTTTTTTACTGGCTAGGTCGAGTACATCAATACGGTATTTGTTTTGCCCCGCCTCAATCCCCATTGCGACTTTACGGCCGTCTTTCGATAACGCATTAACAAGTAACCAATCTTGCTGTGTGGCAGCTAGTAAATGTGCCTTTTGTTTAGATTCTAAGTTAACTGAAACGAGTCGAGTATCGTTGTGTAGTTTATCTTTTTCTATGTAATAGAGCTTATCAGCATGCCAATCGATGTGGTGACTGGTTACAACGGTGCCATCAAATACACTCACCGTCGCTTGTTCTAATGGCTGAAATTTAGATAAATTAATGCTTATCGTGTTTAGATGTTGTTTCTGCTCTGTACTTTTCACAAACGCAATCGCATTATCGGAGGTCGACCACCCCAAAGCATAGTAGCTTGCAGCATCTTCAGTCAGCCTCACTTCTCGCTCTGTCGCAAGTTCTTTAAGCCAAATTTGCTGACTTCCTTTATCACCTCTAACAAAAGCAAGGTACTTACCACTATGTGAAAGTGACAAATTAGCTTCATTTAGTTCACTCGAAGTGAGTGGCATCAACTGGGTAAAGTGAGCAGTATCTTGCTGTTTAGGGATTAGTTGCCACGCAATAGCGATAAGGCTTACAAGTAAAAAAAACAGCAACCCAAGATTTTGCGCTTTTAGTTTTTTGCTCTGCCCCTGTGTTACTTTTTCAAGGCTATAACCGCGCTTTGGGTGTGTAATTATATACTGCGGATTTTTGGCATCTTCTTGGAGTGCTTTTCGTAGCAATGCGATACAACGCTGTACCGAACTTGGGTTGTAGGTGGCATTAGGCCATACTTTTGCAAAGATTACTTCTTGGCTTACAACTTCACCTTTATTTAAATAAAGGGTATGTAATACATCCATGACCTTTGGCTCGACTATTTGCTCATAATCTTGCGATGAAATTAAACATCGACTCTCATCAATTGCAAATTTACCGATTCGATAACGCGCCACTTACTTCTCCAATAAATATTTACGAATCAAAGATTAAGGTTTTCTTAAGAGAAACTCAAGGGTTACTCCATTGTCACTTTGCTCTGGCTATTGGATTGTTTTTGCTATCTCAAAATAGGTAATAAAAACAATGTATAAATATTTATCAACGCTCACTATTTTCATCAGTGCTTTTTTAATTTTTCAAATTCAGCCGATGCTTTCAAAGCAACTTCTACCGCAATTTGGTGGTGGTGCCTCTATCTGGTCAGCAAGTTTAGTGTTTTATCAAGTCATGTTACTTATTGGCTATTTCTATGCACATAACATGGGTCGCTTTCATATTAAGTTGCAGGTAGTCACCCATATAGTTTTAGTCACCTTTGCCACACTCATTGTTGTGACAAAATTTGCAGCCCCAAATCTCACAAATTGGCCGCCTACGCTTGCGGTGTTTGTTAATTTATTTATAGAAATTGGTCCAATATTTATTCTACTGAGCGCTACTAGCGTACTTTTACAAAGATGGTATGTGCAAACTTCTTCAGCACAGGTGCCTTACCATTGGTATTCCATCTCAAACTTGGGTTCTTTACTGGCATTAATGAGCTACCCGCTCGTTTATGAATTACTATTTTCTTTAGAGCAGCAAACTACATACTGGCTATTTGGACTTATCAGCTACTGCTTGGTATTAGCACTTATAGTAATATTTTTACTAAAAAAAGCCCCCGATTTATCAAGAGCGTCTATTCAAACTAGGCCTGTCACGCTTATAAAAGGTAAAGGTCAATGGCTGTTATTAAGTGCCTTAAGCTCAGCCATGTTGGTATCTACCACGCATATGATCAGCACTAATATTCCACCCATGCCATTACTTTGGTCGTTACCTCTTGTAATTTACTTGCTCACCTTTAGTTATACGTTTGCCAACAGAGCAAATTATCAGCGTCATGTGTGGGCATTTGTGTTTATATTTTCGGCTTTTGCAGGTCTGTTAATGTTTTATTTTGGCAGCTTATTCAATGCCCTAGCCCAGCTTATAATTTACAGCCTGATTCTATTAACCGCCGGTATGGTCTGTCATGGTGAGCTGAGATACAAAGCCCCTGAAAACGAGCAATTTACCATTTTTTACTTTTATATTGCCCTTGGCGGTGTGTTAGGGTCGCTTTTCAGTACACTCATTGCCCCATTGCTATTTGTCCAAATTGACGAGTATGTACTTACATTAGCGGTTATTTTTAGTTTTGTGTGTTATTACCAAATAAAAGCTAAAACAAAGACAAAACAGCTCAAATTCACTCTCGCAACCAGCTCCATCGCTTGGTTAGCATGCTATTGCTTTTTAGCAGTAAACTTTAACCAATATAACGTTGCCACTAGCCGCAACTTTTATGGCTATTTAGCGGTAAAAGATATAAACACTCAATCAATAAAAGAAAGGCGCTTAATTGACGGCACCACGATTCATGGCTCAGAGCCACTAAATCCAAACCAACAGTTTGAGCAAAGTTATTACCATCAGCATACTGGTGTCGCTAAATCACTTGCCATACTAAAGCAACACAGCGCACTAAACATTGGCGTCATTGGTTTGGGTGCAGGCGTTTTAGCGCGGTTTGCAGACCAACAGGATAGTATTCACTTTTTTGAGTTAAACCCTGCTGTGGTCGAGATGGCAAAGCGCTATTTCTCATATTTAGAAAACAGTGAAGCCAAGCTCACAGTCAGCTTAGGGGATGGTCGTATTGCGCTAAAAAATAATGCGGACGAAGTATTTGATGTCTTGATTATTGATGCATTTTCAAGTGATGTAATTCCTGCGCATTTACTAACCCAAGAAGCAATGTCACTTTATTGGCAAAGGCTCAATGAAAATGGCGTATTGATTGTGCACATTTCAAATAATCATATCGACTTACTGCCTGTATTACAGGCACATAGCCAACACTTTAATAAGTCTATGTTAAAGTTTAGCTATCAAGGCCATAGCCCATCAGACATAGGCTCAGACTGGGTGGTGCTAACTGATAATCAGGCTTTTTTAAATCGTGTATCTATCAGTGATTTGTCGCCTATTAAACGCTACCCACATAGCGAGCTGTCAATGTGGACTGATAGCAAACACAGTCTACTCCCCTTATTAAAATTCTAATAGGCATAAAAAAGCGCGATGATAATCATCGCGCTTATTAACTGCGTTTACTTTATTTAAGACTGCACTTAAATAGAACCTTTGATTGGTCCATGTTCGTGGCTTACATGTGGGTTTTGACCACGTTGGCGCAATAAGTGATCCATTAAAGTAATCGCCATCATCGCCTCAGCAATAGGAATTGCACGAATGCCCACACATGGGTCATGACGTCCTTTGGTGATCATCTCTACCGCTTCGTTGCGGGTATTAATGCTGTTACCCGGTATGGTAATGCTTGAAGTTGGCTTAAGTGCGATAGAGGCAATGATATCTTGCCCTGTCGAGATACCCGCAAGTACACCGCCCGCGTGATTTGATGTAAAACCATCAGGAGTTAACTCATCACGGTGCTCAGAGCCTTTTTGCTCAACCACATCAAAGCCGTCACCAATCTCAACGCCTTTTACCGCATTAATGCTCATTAATGAGTGTGCAAGCTCTGCATCTAGGCGATCAAATACTGGCTCACCGAGACCAACAGGCACATTTTTAGCAACCACTTTAACTTTAGCGCCTACCGAATCACCTTGTTTTTTTAGGTCGCGCATATATTCATCAAGCGCATCTAATTTACTCGGATCCGGGAAGAAAAATGCATTATTTTCTACTTCATCCCAGTTGTAGTCTTCTGCTTTAATTGGCCCAAGTTGGCTCAAACAAGCACGCACTTCAATACCGTGAAATTGTTTTAGGTATTTTTTTGCAATTGCACCTGCCGCTACACGAATCGCCGTTTCACGGGCAGAAGAGCGACCACCACCTCGGTAATCACGAATACCGTACTTATGCCAATAGGTATAATCACCATGACCGGGGCGAAATACATCGGCAATTTTGCCGTAATCTTTTGAACGTTGATCGGTGTTTTCAATCAGTAAACCTATGCTAGTACCTGTGGTTTTACCTTCGAAAACACCAGAAAGAATTTTTACTTCGTCACTTTCGCGGCGCTGTGTTGTATAACGACTTTGCCCCGGCTTACGACGGTCTAAATCAATTTGTAAATCGGCCTCGCTAATTTCAAGACCTGCTGGTGTGCCATCAACAACGCCGCCTAATGCAACGCCGTGGCTCTCACCAAAGGTGGACACTTTAAATAGTTGCCCGATGCTATTACCTGCCATTAATTTTCCTCATTCCTAATGACTACTGAGACCGAGCCCTCAGGCTCGGCTTTTAAAATCTGCTGTTAATCTTCGAAATAGTTAACAAGCTGCTGTTTGCTGATCACAAAAACACCAAGGCCACCTTGTTCGAATTCAATCCATTCAAATGGTGCGCCTGGGTACAGCTCTTCCATATGTACCATAGAGTTACCAACTTCGACAAATAACAAACCGTTATCAGTTAGATGCTCTGCAGCTTCAGCTAGGATGGTGCGAGTAACATCAAGACCATCATGACCCGATGCTAAACCAAGCTCTGGCTCGTGATGGAATTCACGAGGTAAATCAGCCATATCTTCAGCGTCAACATACGGTGGGTTAGCTACGATCAGGTCATATTTTTGACCCGGAACACCACTAAACACATCTGATTGAATTGGCAGTACACGGTCATTTAGCATGTAATCGCTAATATTAATATCTGCAACTTCGAGCGCTTCATATGAAATATCAACCGCATCAACCTGTGCATCTTCAAATGCTTGTGCAAGTGCAATAGCAATACATGCAGAGCCAGTGCATAAATCAAGAATGCGCGTTACTGAGCTTGGTTCTTCTAACCAAGGTGCAAAGCGATTGTTAATTAGCTCAGCAAATGGCGAACGTGGAATTAACACGCGCTCATCAACATAAAACGGCATACCTGCAAACCACGCGGTGTTGGTCAGGTACGGTACTGGCGTACAATCATTAATACGCTCTGCAATTAGTTCAGCTAAACGGTTTTTCTCGGTGCTGGTTAAACGCGCATGCATTAGCTCTTTTGGCGCATCGATTGGCAAACTTAATGCGGGTAACAATAAGCTAACTGCTTCATCCCACGCATTATCTGTGCCGTGCCCAAAGAAAATACCACTGCTGGCAAATTGACTGGTTGTCCAACGTAACCAATCATGCAACGTTGAAAGTTCTGCAATTGCCTCGTCTAAAATTGCGTCTTCAATCTGGAAATGGTTCATGTATGTTCCTTAACTTTCAAAGTCTGTTCTGACGCGTATTGTACCGTCTTTTCAGTTGGTTTTTACTCGATTTTTAGCGTTTTTTTGTTTAGACTGCCGCCATGAAAAAAGATCCCCACGCCAACAACCACATCAGCACTGACGATATTGACTTATTTCGTCAGAGTATCAGTGGTGCCAAAGCATTTAAACAAGACACAATTCGATTCACCAATAAGCCTAAAGTGTCACAAGCGAAGCAATTTTCCCAGCAAAAAAAGCAACATCAGGCAGAATTTTTCTTTTCTGATGAATATGTACCAGACATCGACACTCATGGCACTGTAAGTTATGTCAAACCAGGTCACGATAGCTTTTTAGCAAAGCAACTTCGCCGTGGAGATTACCCACCTGAGTTAACTCTTGATTTACATGGCTTAAATAAAGAATTAGCCAAAGATGAGCTAGCAGGTTTAATTCATGAGTGTAAAAAACAGCATTACTATTGCGCTTGTGTTGTGCATGGCATTGGTGAGCGCATACTTAAACACAAGGTACCGCAATATTTAGTGCAACACCCTGATGTGATTGCGATGCACCAAGCACCTCTTGAATTTGGTGGTAAAGGTGCGGTACTTATTTTAATTAATCTTCCACAAAGTGATGAGTTCAGACGCTAACGTCTTCTTGTCATAAGGCCTAAAGTGCATATTTTTTCGATTATCTTTCCACTGATTTTTATCGTATTAAGTGGTTACATCAGCTCGCGAAGTACGTTTTTATCGAAAGAGAATATAGCTGGGCTAAGTAAGTTTACTTTTTACATCAGTGTACCTGCTTTTCTATTTTTAAATATGGCCCAAGCCGATTTACAAAATAGTGTGTCTATTGCAGGTTTTTTGAGCTTTTACATCCCAGTATTGGCCATTTACGCCCTGGGCTATGTGATTGACCGCTATCTCATTAGCAAGCACTCTGCGCCGTCACGTCATGCTGTATTTGCTCTTGGCAGTAGTTACTCAAATACGGTACTGGTAGGTTTGCCTATTATTATTGCTGCACTTGGGCAACAGATGGTTGGCATTGTGTTTATGATCATTACTTTTCATAGCGCACTTTTGTTTACCCTTACCTTTTTGCTCAGTGCGAAGTCGCAGCAAACATTCTCTTGGCAAGCATTTGCTAAAAACATGCTGCTGAATCCAGTCGTGTTAAGTATCAGTAGCGGCTTGGCTGTTAACCTACTTGGCTTTACACTTTTTGATGATTTGGCAAATGGCCTGAGTCTACTTGCCAAACCTGCCATTGCCTGTGCGCTTTTTGTATTAGGGGCGAACCTTGCGTTTTATAAAGTGGCCGACAACTTACAAGCCTCAATCATCGCAACCATCATCAAGCTTGTTGTGTTCCCGTGCGGGGTCTACTTTTTTGCAGGCAGCGTATTCCACCTAGAGCAAACATTACTGAACGTGTTAGTACTTTTAAGCGCCTCTCCTTTAGGGGTCAACGCTTATCTAATCGCCAATCAAATTAAGCAACACCAAGCGACACTGGCAAGTAGCGTCGTGCTTTCAACAGTATTGAGTGTGGTGAGCTTTAGTATTTGGTTAAGTATTTTACTTTAGTTTTATAAGCCACCAGATACATCGATAAAACTGCCCGTTGTGAATGAGGCTTGCTCACTTGCCAAAAAATAAATTGCTGAAGCGACCTCGTCAGCTTCACCACCTCGCCCTAGCGGTAACTTAGATTTTAACCTATCAACTCGGTTTGCTTCACCGCCATCACGGTGCATATCGGTATAAATAAGGCCTGGCCTTACCGCGTTTACCCGAATACCTTTACTCGCGACTTCTTTGGCAAGGCCAATCGTGAAAGTATCAAGCGCTCCTTTGGATGCGGCATAATCTAAATATTCATTTGGCGAGCCTGTTCGCGACGCACCCGATGAAACATTGACAATACTACCTTTGTCCATACGCTTTATTGCTTCTCGCGCACACAGAAAGGCGCCAGTAACATTACAACTTAAAATAGCGTTGATACGCTTAGCATCCATCTCTAATAACGGCATTTGCGGCATCATCATCGCTGCGTTATTAACTAATACATCTAACCGCGAAACCTTAGCATCTAATTTAGCGAACATGGCGAGCACTTGCTGCTCATCGGCAATATCAGCTTGCAACGAATACGCATTCACGCCATAGGCTTTTAACTTATCAGCGACTTGCTCTGCACTTGCTTGATCTGACTTATAATTAATACACACATCATAGCCATGTTTAGCAAACAGCTTTGCTGTCGCTGCGCCTATACCGCGGCCGCCTCCGGTAATAAGAACCACAGGATTCGTGCTCATTCTGACTCCTTGAAAACTAACTTAAACTGCTCACACACCAACGGCATCTCAGGGTGACAATGATAGCCTGTACCTGCGAGCTCTCGCTGATAATAATCCCAATGCACACGCTGCCAGTACTCAAGGCTTTTGTCGCCCTCGCCTTCTAATGCGGCGTAATCGGCGCTTATTTGATTATATGGGGTAATAGTTACAGAGACGGTTTCAATTATGCCGAGTGGCTGTCCCTGCCAATTGGTAAAAATGGCTAAATCACCAACTTCAGGAAGGGCTTCATTATTGGCTTTAAACCAATAAAGTGAAGGGGTTGTTGCTTGTTTTACACCATTTAAAACCAATAATGCGCAGTCATTGGCATCTTGCTCATTGTCGCAAAAATGCCAACTTGGCAGTTCACTCACTTCGCGCCCTGATTGCTCATTAAAGCGAGCAATCATTTGCGCTATACGCTGCTCGTTACTTAACGGCTGCAACGACAGAAATCTCAACTAATAGCGCATCGCGCGCCATTTTGGCCTCAACACAAGCGCGAGCAGGTGCATGACCCTGTGGTACCCATGCATCCCAAACAGCGTTCATTTGTGCAAAGTATTCCATGCTTTTCAGGTAAATTGTGGCGCTTAGCATGTGCTCTTTGCTACTACCCGCTTCAATAAGTAGCGCTTCGACCTTGTCTAACATGGTTTGAGT
Source organism: Pseudoalteromonas sp. S4492 (assembly GCF_005886115.1). Classification (NCBI taxonomy): domain Bacteria; kingdom Pseudomonadati; phylum Pseudomonadota; class Gammaproteobacteria; order Alteromonadales; family Pseudoalteromonadaceae; genus Pseudoalteromonas; species Pseudoalteromonas sp. S4492. The sequence goes on along the minus strand of NZ_PNCP01000004.1, from coordinate 140,350 downwards.
TTGTTCGGTGATATCTTTTTCAGCATCAGCACAAACTTGGCCGCATAGGTATACAGTGCCGTTATGCTTAACGATGCGGCTCATACGCGCACCGGTTTGTAAACGTTCGATTGTCATAGTAAGAACTTAAAAAAATTAACAGTGGCGCTAATTTAGCAAATCCACTGTTATATTTCGACGTTATTTGGCGAGTGAATACTGAGGTAGTGACTGCGCTGTTTATGTTCATCATATTCGATAACAGCAACCGCACCAGTATTGAAAATTGGCATATGACCAGGACTTAACTGATCAACTAAGTAACTAACAATGGGCATATGGGCAACGACTAACCAGGTGTTGCACTGTGGATGCATAGCAATCAGCGTTTCAAGATAATCAGCAGCAACTTGCGGAACACCATCAGGGGTAATATCGCTACAGGTTTCATTAAATTGTAACGAAATATGTTGTGTCGCATCGGCAGCAGTCTGTTGTGCACGAATGTAAGGACTTACCAACAAAGCGTCAGGTTTATGGTGTGTTGCTAACCACTGCCCCATTCTACTGGCTTCTTGGTGACCGGTCTCGGTCAGTTGTCTTGCTGCATCATCTGCTTGCATTGGCGTAGCTTCGCCATGGCGCATGATTAAGATTGTTTTCATAAAAAATCAACCGATTAAAGAATATAAAACAGTAGCCAGTTTGCTTGATTGTTCGCTATATTAGAATATCATCACTAGATACATTAAACATCCGCTTATGATATTCAGGTAGATTTTCGTAGCTCTGTCTTTTTTAGCTTTCCTGAAAATATCATCTGTTGTTAAGACATTAACGCATTCTTTCAGGAGCATCTTTTGAATATCAGCCGCAATGATAACAGAACATATCAGCCCCTAACACTGGACAATGGTCTAAAAGTACTTTTAGTGCAAGACTTAGAGTCAACAAAATCAGCGGCTTCTATGGCAATCAATGCAGGCCATTTCGACGATCCCCTTGATAGACAAGGTCTCGCGCACTTTTTGGAACACATGCTTTTTTTAGGCACTGATTTGTACCCAGAATCGGGCGGATTTTCCAATTTTGTATCACAGTCTGGTGGCAATACCAACGCGTGGACTGGCACAGAGCACTCTTGCTACTTCTTTGATATTAACAACCAACAGTTTGCTGAAGCACTGGCGCAATTTAGCCGCTTTTTTATTGCCCCCCTATTAAATCCTAAAGAAACCAGTAAAGAGCGTAATGCTATAGATGCAGAATTTAAGCTAAAAATAAAAGATGATGGCCGACGTATTTATCAGGCTCACAAAGAAACTGTGAACCCAGCTCACCCTTTTGCAAAGTTTTCGGTCGGTAATCAGCAAACTCTTGCGGATCGTGAAGGTTGCATCAGTGATGAGCTACGCGCTTTTTTCGATAGTCATTATCAGGCTCAGTGGATGACACTGGTGATCTGTAGCAATGAAGATATTGCAACCATGACAACTTGGGTAAAACAATTTTTTAGCGAAATAAAAGGGCAGCCTAAAAGTAAAGAGATCATAGAGCAGCCACTTTACCGTAAACAAGACTTAGGTAAGGTGTTACACATTGAACCTCATAAACATATGCAAAAGCTCATTATTAGCTTTGCGATGCCAAATATTGATGACTTTTATCGTCACAAAACCGTTAGTTTTATTGCCCACTTACTCGGCTACGAAGGCAAAGGGTCGCTATATTCTATTTTAAAAGAGCAAGGTTGGATCAATGCTCTGTCAGCAGGTGGCGGTATTAATGGTAGTAACTTCAAAGATTTTAATATCAGCATGGCGTTAACTGATGAAGGTATTGAATACTATGAAGATATCGTCGAAATGGTGTTTGAGTATATCTGCTTAATCAACCAAAACTGCGATAAATTGCCGCGTCTTTATCAAGATAAAAAGAACCTATTACAAATCGCCTTCGATAACCAAGAAAAAGCGCGCTTAATTGATTGGGTGAGTAACTTAAGCATTAATATGCAGCATTACGATGAAGCCAACTATGTGCAAGGCGATTATTTAATGGAAGGCTTTAATCGCTGCGCCCACGAAATTGCCATGCAATGGCTCACGCCTGACAACATGCGCTTGGTACTAATCCATCCAGGTGTTGAACCAGAGCACACCACCGCTTGGTACAATACCCCCTATAAAGTAGAAGATATCTCAACAAGTTGGCTTGAAGCACTCAGTGAAATAAACACACCATTACCACAGATGTGCTTGCCTAGTGCCAACCCCTATCTCACTAAAGATGTTGAACTACTGCCATTAGATGAGCCAACCAATGAACCAGAATTATTAGTCAAAAGAGAGGGCTTTGATTTTTGGTTCAAACAAGATGCGACTTTTCGGGTGGCTAAAGGACACTTTTACTTAGCAATGGACTCAACCTTTGCGATTAAAGATGTTAAACACATGGCGCTTACCCGCTTGTTTGCCGACCTGTTTATGGACAGTGTAGCTGAGCAATTTTATCCGGCAGAATTGGCAGGCCTTAGTTATCATTTAACCTCGCACCAAGGCGGCTTAACCCTACACACTGCGGGCCTTTCATCGAGTCAGTTAGAGCTCGTTAATGAATTACTGGATGCGCTCTTTAATGTTGAGATCTGTGCAAAACGCTTTGCTGAGTATAAAAAGCAGCTTGTGAGACACTGGCGAAACAGCAATCAAAATAAACCCGTCAGTGAGTTATTTAGTATTTTGGGTGCGCAAATCATGCCGTGGAACCCAGAGCCGAATGCCTTAGCGCAAGCTTTAAAAGATACCAGTTTCCATCAGTTTAATTGCTTTAGAAATGAGTTTTTTAAAGCTTTGCATGTTGAGTCTTTTTTACATGGTAACTGGCAGCGCAGTGATGCTATTAAGTTTCAAAAGCAAGTGACTGAACACTTAGCTGGCAGCACCACGATTATTGATTTAACGCGACCACTCAATGATATTACCGATGTTGAGCAGCAGCGTTTTACGTTAAATTGCAGCGATCATGCGATGGTGCTCTACTACCAAGCACGCACCGATGACACCACTGAAAAAGTCCAAATGATGGTACTAAATCATTTGATAAATCAAGACTACTTTAATGAGTTAAGAACCAAACAACAGCTTGGCTATTTGGTTGGTGCGGGCTATGCCCCATTTAATACCCGTGCAGGTATCGCTTTTTATGTGCAGTCACCTAAGCATAGTGCAGATGAGATACTGAAACGTCATCAGCTATTTATTAGCAATTATGTCTCGCAAATAAACAGTATTACTGAACAACAATGGCTCGATGCCAAAGCGGGTCTTGTCACACACATTGCTGAAAAAGATAAAAATTTACGCCTGCGCTCGCAACGTTTATGGTTAGCAATTGGTAATCGCGATACTGAATTTAATATGCAACAGCAGCTTTTAGAGGCGCTTGATAAGTTAAGCCTTACTCAAATGCAGCAGTATATTACCGAGACATTTAGCGATAACCGACCAAGAATAGAACTTTTAAGTGAGCCAAAGGCCAAAAAACAGCCAAAAGCAACCCTTTCTTCGCATTCTCTTTGACTCGGACGCGGGCTTAGATTAGATTAATTGGTGCGAATTACGGTAATGCATTAATGACAAAAATAATAAAAATGATTTCTGCTTTTTTAACAATAAGTATGGCTGGGATTTTTTCAGCATCCGCCAGCCCTATAGAGCTGGAACAGAGCACATTGCTGCTTATTCCAAGCGCTATCATGATGCTGTTATTGCCGTACCTATTATTTGTCATTTTTAAATTAAAACGCTCACGTCAGCAACTTCGAATTTCAGAACATCGCTTAAAAAGTACCGTAGAAGGCAGTGGTGACACACTTTGGGATTGGAATATTAAAACCGGTGAAGTGCTGCGAATAAATGATAAATACACCTCAGATACAAACAGCAGCAGTGGCTTTCCCCCTAACCGCGAATTGATTCACCCTCACGATTTACAACACGTCGAAACAGCGCTAAAAAAACACTTTGCTGAACACACCGCATTCTTTGAAGCGAGCTACCGTATAAAAGACAGTTTTGATCGCTGGCACTGGGTACTGGATCGCGGCAAGATCATCGAAAAAGATGCAAACCTAAACCCTTTACGTATGACAGGTACAGTGCGAGATATTTCTCAGCTTAAATCAACTGAAGCACGTTTAAACCTGTTTGCAAAATGCGTTGAGTCGTTAACTGACGCCATCGCCATTTACGATAAAAACTTCAAGCTGGTTGACTTAAACCCGAGCTTTTTGACTTTGTTTGGTGGCAGCCGCGAACAATATTTAAAGAAAGATTTTACCTTAAATGGTTATGACCAAAGCTATGTGGATGAAATTAAAGCCACCGTAAAAGCGACGGAGCATTGGCAACAAGAGGTAAAACTTCGCAATGCAAAAAGACAGTTGTTACCGATTGAAATTTCAATTGATGAAATCAAAAATGAGCACAACCAAATTTGTAACTATGTGGTGGTGTTTTCAGATCAAACAGAACGAAAAAAAGCCGAATCACAATTACATAACTTATCTAATCGCGACCGCACAACGGGCTTACCGAACCGAAATTTGTTTTTCACTAACCTGAAAAAGCTTGCTAAACAAGATAACCATCACGCTTTGTTAGTGTTTGACCTAGATAACTTTAAAAAGATTAACGACTCACTGGGTCACCAACTTGGTGATAGCTTATTGTCTAAGCTTGCGATGCGTTTGAATAAGTTAACCCGCGAAAAAGATGTGTTTTATCGCCTAGGCGGTGATGAGTTTGCGCTGGTAATGTCGGGCACCAACGATATTCATACTATCACTCGAATGGCTAAACTCTTTTTAGCTGCAATTGCCACGCCTTTCAATATGGCGGGTCACGAACTGGTGATCACCTCGAGTGTCGGGATTGTACTGTTCCCTGAAGATGGTAATACCCCAGAACTATTACTTAAGAATGCGGATACAGCCATGTATCACGCCAAGAAAAAAGGTAATAGCTACCTGTTTTTCAACGACACCATGAACCGTGAAGCGGTTAAACGCTTACAAATCGAAAACTTGATGCGTTACGGTCTAAAAGAAGATCACTTTGAGGTGTATTACCAACCGAAGATGAATATTCGTACTGGTAAGCTAGATGGTATGGAAGCACTTGTGCGCTTTATTACTCCGAAAAAAGGCGTCATAAGCCCTGGTGTGTTTATTCCTATCGCTGAAGAAACTGGGCAAATAATCGAAATTGGTGAAGTGGTTTTAAACAAAGCGTGTCGCGATGTAAAGGCGTGGATAGATCAAGGTTTATTCAGCGGTCGTGTGGCAGTAAACTTATCGGCCAAGCAGTTTAGCTTACCTGATTTAACCACTCGTATTGATGTAATTTTGCAAAAAAATGAACTGCCCTCTTACTTCCTTGAGCTTGAGATCACTGAAGGTACGGTTATGGACGATCCGAACGAAGCAATTGCAGTCATGCGCTCACTCAGTGCTCGTGGTATTCACCTTGCAATGGATGACTTTGGTACGGGTTACTCTTCATTAGCCTATCTAAAACAGTTCCCACTAAATACCTTGAAAGTTGATAAAGCCTTTATTGACGACATGCAATCAGAACGTGGTCGTAATATGGTCGACTCAATTGTGACCATTGCTCATAACCTTGATTTACATGTGGTTGCAGAAGGGGTTGAGCAAGCTGATCAGGTCGTTATGTTAGAGCAGTTAAAGTGTCAAACAGTCCAAGGTTATTATTATTCTAAACCGTTATCTCAACCTGAATTTACCGCATTCTTACAAAAGCAACTCGATAAATCTGCACCAAGTCTTCTAAAAACTGTAAAAGCTTAAGGTCGCCAACCACACGATTGTCGGCCAACATGGCGCACAAATGCGCGTCGGTAATGCACGTTAAACAAACACCAAGCGACAGGCCCAAGCACTCCACCTAACAGCATCCAGCGCTTTACAGGCATCCCTTTAGACAGAGACTCAAGATACATCACCAAAATAAATACACAGCTCAAAATAACAAATAACACACAGCACCTCATTAAAATCAGCGGCAGTGTACATAATTTCAGCAAGCTTTAAAACTTCACTCATGCTATACCCTCTATAAGGCTTATTTATACTGACCTTGATGCTACTTGGCCTTACTTTCTAGGCTGTTGAAATGATGTACAAAAACCAAGCTCACTGCTATTATCGGTACGTGCAATTTGCACAAAGGAATATACAAAAATAATTATGAGGAATCGTTATGTCTGAAGAATCAGCTAACATTTATGAAGCACCAGAAGCTGAGCTTACTCAGCAAAATACCAGCGGTAATAGACCTATTTTAAACTTTGACCGCTTCTCTGCTTGGGGCGTGTTCTTTTTATGCCTTTTCACATTTGGTATTTACGCCGTATACTGGCTAGTAAGCCGGACCAATCAAGCAAATACGCTAGCTAAACATAAGGTAAGTCAAAACCTAGTTTATGGCTATGTTGCCCTCTACGCAATTAACATTGGTTTAGCATTCACATCTATTCCAGAAGGTTTATCTGCGCTTGTTTCGCTGGCTTCTTTTGTTGTTGGGATTGTATTAGTTTTCTCTCTTCGTACATCAATTAAAGAGTTGATTAATGAAGGCAGCAATGAACCAGTTCATTTAGGTGGTATTTTAACGTTTTTCTTTAACGTTATTTATTTCCAATACAAAATCAACGAAGCTATTGATAATCAAAAATAATCGTTTCGTTATTTATTAAAAAAGGCATTGAGTTCAATGCCTTTTTTATTGCTAGCTAGTATTACAATGCTCCGGAGTGCTTCACATTTAAATAGGTGTTAAGCACATGAGGTAGTAGCTGCTCAGGGTTACAGTCTAAGGCTATCACCCCTTGTTTTTTCAGCTTTGCCATATTGGCTTTATGTGAATTTAACAGTGCTAAAGCTGCACAATAGCTGGTTGCATCTTCGTACTTTTCAATAGGCTCATCGAGCACTTCACTCACGGCACGATTGTTAATATTAATAAGCGCAACTAAGTGGTGTTTTTGTAATAACTTTATTGCAGGCATCAACTCATCAATACTTTGCTCATCAAGGGTGGTCACTAATAACACTAAAGACCGTTTACTGCGTTTAGCGATTAATTGGTTCACAGCCACTAAATAGTCACTGCTGCTCTTATCTGGATATAGATCATAAAAGTGATTCATTACCCGTGATACATTCTGTGCGCCTTTTACATCGGGTAACCAGCGCAGGTTTTGGTTAAAGCTTTGCATGCTAAACCAGTCACCTTGCTTTAAAACTGTGTGCGACAGCAGTAATAATGCATTTAAAGCATGATCAAAGTGGCTGCCCTCATTGGCTTCTATGGCCATTTTTTTAGAGGCATCGAGCATCACGATGACGTGTTGGTTTTGCTCTTCTTGATACTCACGAGAAATGAGTTTTCGACGCTTACTGGTCGCCTGCCAGTCTATCTGTCTAACACTATCACCTTGGCGGTATTCACGTAACTGCTGAAACTCAATACCATCACCGCGCTTCTTAGTGAGTTTTAAGCCTGAAATAGGCTTATTCACTACACCATTTAAATGCTGCTTTGAGGTAACACGGCTAAAATCGGGATACACTTTTAATTGAATCGCTTGCGCAGCTAACCAGTTTGTTTGCCAAAGGCCAAATGGCGACCCGACCCTAAGTTCAATGGCACTGATCTGCGCATCGCCTCGTTTGTGAGCACGTAATGTAAAGCTCTGCTTTGCTTGTTGCATTGCATCTATAAACACCGTTTGCTGTGGCTTTTGCAGCTCAATTGCATTACTCAAATGAACACTGACATCTAACATCGTCGCATGCTTCGCTTTGTTTTTAATCACGACCTGTAATGCTTGGCGTCGATACAAAGCCATGTTGAGACTCGTTTGTGCACTTATTTCAAGTAAAGGCTCTGACTTCGCCGCCATATAATCGACAAATGCGACCAATAAGGGCACTACTAACAAGGCCGTTAGCACTAAGCTGTCAACTGATGCAATGGCACAGACAAGCAACAATAACAGCAACAAAGCGGTTAATTGCACTAAGCGTTTTGCAGGTCTATGCTTGATGCGTTTCATGAGCGCGGCGCTTCAACACTGGCTAAAATGGCACTGATCACTTCATCAAATGACACCCCTTCCAGCTCCAAATCAGCCGATAAAATTAATCGGTGTCTTAATATATTCACAGACACTGACTTCACGTCATCTGGGGTTACAAAGTCACGGCCATTCATTAATGCCATTACTTTTGCGGCTTTAATGATATTAATTGAGGCACGTAACCCTGCGCCGTGCAGCACGCCTTGCCACGTTCGTGAACTACGCACGATATCGACGGCATAATTCAGTATTTGTTCGTCCACTAAGATATCTGCACAAAGCTGTTTAATGTCTGCAATACGCTTAGCATCCAAGACTGCTGGCAGCTGCTCTACTTTGGTTTCATTAGAAACAATCTGTGTATTCAGTTTTAAAAGCTCAACTTCCGATTCATGAGAAGGAAAACCAAGCTCCACTTTCATCATAAAGCGGTCTAATTCAGCCTCAGGCAGTGGGTACGTCCCTTCTTGATCTAATGGGTTTTGAGTGGCTAATACCATAAATGGTGAATCAATAGATAACGACTCGCCATCAATGGTGATTTGTTGCTCTTGCATCACCTCAAGGAGAGCTGATTGCGTTTTAGCTGGTGCACGGTTGATTTCATCAGCCAGCAAAATATTAGTAAAAGCGGGACCTTTTTTAATATTAAACTCACCTGATTTCATGTCATACAAACTATGGCCAACAACGTCCGATGGCATTAAATCCGGCGTAAATTGCACGCGTGAGAAGTTCACATTTAAGCTTTTTGCTAAGGCTCTAACCAATAGCGTTTTACCAAGCCCAGGAACCCCTTCAAGTAATACATGACCACCTGCAAATAACACGGTAAGCACATCTTCAACAATGGCATCTTGACCGACTAACACACGCGAAATGTTATGCTTTACTTGTTTTACTGCATCAGCTGCCTCAACTAAGCTCATGCGATTAGTGTCCAATTCCGTGCTCATAAGGCATTCCTTAATTGTTTGAATCGTTTTATATATTCTGTTCGTTGTTCTTTTGACTCAGGAAACTTGCTAGCAAGTAGTTGAGCCACTTGTTGTTTTTCAAAATGAGTTAAACTAGCGATGATCTGCGCCTGCTTTTCTACACTGAGCATTTTAAAATTAGGTACCCGCGATTCAACTTTGGCGTAAAAGTCTTTCTTGAGTGCAGCAAATAACACGGCTTCGTGACCATGCTCAGAATAAAAGCTCGCCACTGCACGGATATGCTGATTAAAGCTGGTTTTTATGTCAAAGTCAGGTGCATAAGAGCGGCCGATGCGACTACTGATATGCCACACTGCAAGCACAATCAATAACAGCAACGTCACCACACATTGCCAGCTCCAGTGCCATAATTTGGCAAACCAATTTGGGTAAGTTAGATAAGGTACATAGGTTACTTTTTCAGCCCCTTTACTTAACCAAAGTAATAAGCTGCCATGATCAAGATGGCGAAGTCGATAATTGGTAAAAGGTAATAATGAGGGCATCACGATGATCCGACCTTGACCAAATGCAAAGTCACACATCAGGGTGTCGCCATTATCATTATTGGTACTCACACCTGGGCAGTTTTCAATAAAAAAGGCACGGCTTAGCTCAAGGTCAAGCTGAGTGTTTTCATCGATTGACAGCGTACTATTTTTATTCCCTTCTTTGAGCATCGCAAAATCATATTCAAACACATCTTCTTGGCTTTCTACATTGATGCCAAGCTGACTAAAAAATACCGTGCTATCAATCGCCAGCTCATCGCGCTGCCTGTTTAATACATAAATTAAACGTCCGCCCTCACCAACCCAATCAGCAAGCTGTACATCTAACTGGTAAGAGTCAGCAAGCACCGCCTCATCCAAAATTAAGATACTTTGCGGGTCAATGTTTAACTCATCACTTTGTGCTTGTTCTGCCAAGCGTTTGTTTTTATTCCAATCGATACCATTGGCTTTAAGTAGCCGCTTAGCCATCGTGAAGTTATCTTTTGCCACATCACTATGAAAGCCAATTTCTATTTCTTTTTTCTGCCAATCTAAAGAAGCAATACCAGCAATAACAAATAAGCTAAACACCACTAGCACCGCTATGAGCACAACTTTAAGCTTCATGGGCTTGCTCCTTAGTCTTTGCTGTCATAGTAGTAACTTGCTCAGTCAGCTCGATAAAGTCGATATCAGGGGTTTTATGACCCCAAGCAACCGTGATCCACGCAGAAAATAAGCGGGCAAAAATCGCTTGTCCTTGGTTTGGCACTCTTGCATCAATTGCACGTTTACATTCGCGCTCAGTCATCGAGCGGTGCAAGCGCACTTCATGTTGTTGCTGTGCCCAACTCAGCGCATGATGAAGCAAATATGCCAGTGCCAAGCGGTGCTCACCTTGCTCAAAACACTGCTTTGCTGCGGCAATTAAATCAGTCGGTAAATCTTTGCTTTTAATTTCAGCAAATAAAGTGGGGATCACTGGCTCTTCATTTACTTTAGTACGTTCTGGTAAGCTTAAATTTGCAAAAAAACCGCGCTTTTGCATCAGGTAATAAACCAACCAAATGACTAATAAACCGACCAGTACCCAAACAAATATGCCAAACACTTCACCAATCGCAGTAAACACATCGATAAGCCAAGACCAATCACTCTCTGATGAGCTGTCTTTTGCTTCGATATTGGGCACCCACGTGGTCTCAGTTTCAATGACATTAGGCTCATTATAAAGAGCAGTAACTTGCTCTTTTACCGCTTGCTTATCGATTTGCTCTGCATAGCTTGTTGATGGCTGTAACGAAAACGTTGTCAGTATAAATAGCGTCACGGCACTGACGACGCCTGCAAGACGGGTGCGAATATTTTTAAAAGCCAGCTCTATATCCCAGCCTTCTAGTTCGACACGGCGGTGTAAATAAGCAAGGAAACCACCTGTTACAAATAACGGTGCGACTAACGAGATACTGATGATATAGATAAAGTTAAATGCTATCTCAACCCAGATTGGCGCTTCGAATAGCTGATACATCGCTTCTTGTGCAGAAAATGAATGGGGCACAAGCGCAATCGTCAGCGCCGATATCCCCATTAAAATGATGAATTCAAAATGCACACAAAACAGCATCCATAATGTTTGTTTTGGCTTAGTTGAAGCAAATAAAACTCGCTTACGCTTAGTTTTGCGCTCGCCTGATAGTCGCTCGAGTTGTTCTACAGGGGCTAAAAATGCTCTGTTTGGGCTGAGCCTAAAAACGGTTAAATGCGCTAGCATATCAGCGATTTTTAACTGCTTGAGTGACTTTAAGCTACTCATTATGTTGACTGGCTGATTGAAAACCGCTTTTGACATGTAATCGAGTAAAGGTCGCTCAAATACAGGTTTAAGCCACCAAACAACAAAGCCACCTATGCCCCAATTCACTAAGAGGCTAACAATCAGAAATACAGGCACGGCCATCATCAAATATAAAGAGACCAACGCCATAGCATGCTGCTTAACTAACAACACGGTTAAATCAAAGGTCTCGTAAGCACTGCGCTTGCGGGGATTGAAGCTAAGACGATTAAGCTCCATAGCGCATTCCCCTGTATAAGCGAAAAATGACATAGGCCCAACAACCGCTGCCAACTAAATATTTAATTTCGTTAGCAATATCACGGGGTGACCAAAATGCTTCGATGAAAGCGGCAATGACTAACATCAAAAATGCGCCAACAATCAGTGGAAGCGCTTTTTGTGCAGCCTGTTTCATCGCATATGCACGGGTATACTGCCCTGGATTTAACAAGCCGTAGCCTATTTGACACCCCGCCGCTGAAGCAATAATGATAGCGGTTAACTCAAACGAGCCATGGGTGATCACAAACGAGAAAAACGGCCCTTCAAATCCAACATTCACAATGTGAGCCGCAACGGCACCAAAATAAAAACTATTGAACAACAAGAAAAAAGCAGCGCCAACACAAAACAACACGCCACCTGCAAACATCTGAAATGCAATGCCAATGTTATTGTAGATATAGACCCCGAACATCATCAGATCTTGTGATGCACCGCGCTCAGCTGATTGAACACTACCACTTGGGTTATACATTTGTTCGATATTAAGAACGGTGCTTTGCCCTAAAAATGTATACGCGGCATCAGGGTCGATTGTCACCCAAATAAAAGCAATTAAGGCCAATCCCCAAAATGCCAATAAGTTAATGCCAAGCATGAAACGATTTTCATACAGTGCACGCGGAAATGCCGTGCGTGCCACATGCCATATTTCAGAGAATTGATTACTTCGAGATAAATAAAGGCGCTTTTGTCCTAACTGCACCAGCCTGTTTATTTGCTCAATCAACACTGGGCTGTATTGACGACTTTGGGCAATAGCTAAATCATTACAGACTTTGCGATACAAATTAGGGAAATTAACAGGTAAAGACTCTGCATTATTTTGTTCACAAAGCGCTTCAAATTCATCCCAACTGACACTATTTGATTTTACAAATTGAGTTTGCTTCATTGCTTACCCTCCTGCTGCGGGTAATCGCTATCGTGTTGAGATTGTCCAGCAAAGTGGCGTGCATAGCTAACGAGCTGCGCCTCAATCTCATGCTCTTCAGCAGAAAACGGTGCAGCTAAGATAGCTGCCAACTCACGGCGCCTTGCATCAGATAATTCATCATGACGCTCAGCAAAAGCAAGCACAGCTAATTGCTCTTCGGTGGTTAAGCTGATGGTCGGAATATGCACTTCACCTTGAGATAATTCAGGGCGCGTAGCTAACTCATCGTCGTAAATGACCATGGTGCCTGCAGCCCAATCACCAATGCGTTTAAAACGGTTGTTAAACAACATAACCACAAGGCCTAAGAAGTAGCCTATCGGCAGCATATCTGCTGGGCGTAGTAAGTTACGCACCACTATTTGCGAGAAGCTTGCTGGTAAGCCATTGTCTTGCACAACACGGATTTTAAGGCGTTTTTTACCCGGCGTTTGGCCACTTTCCATTTCAAACAGGATGTTATAGCCCCATGAAATTAAAAAGTAAGCAATTAATATAAGTCCTTGCCCTGCATCGCCAAAAAATGCCAATACAGTACCCACAGCAAGTAAAACCAAACTACGGATAAGAAAATCGATAATGTAAGCATAGCTTCGCGCAACAACGCCGGCGGGAGTGATGGCGATATCAACGCCTTCGGGGAGTTTGATGTATTCTCTGTTTTCCAATCCGTGGTTTAACATTAATCTACTACTGGTATTTATTATTGTTTTCGTAAGCTAATAATAATGCGCGTTTTTCGTTCCTTTTTCAATGAATTTTGTTATGAGCACGTTACAAATAAAACAAAAAAACCGGCATTAAGCCGGTTTTTAAGAGCCTCAGAATTATTTTTCTGCACGACCCATAAATTTTTGTTCAACAGTGTTGATACGAATACGATCGCCTGTCGAAATATGCTCAGGAACTTGAATTGTTAAACCTGTTGTTAAACGCGCAGGTTTAGAACGAGCACTTGCAGAAGCACCTTTGATTGAAGGGTCAGTTTCTTCTACAACAAGTTCAACACTTGATGGTAAATCTAAACCAACCGGAGCACCATCAATCACAATAACGTGAAGACCTTGAGTTTCTTCATTAACGAATAAAACTTCTTCACTGATCGCTTCTTTATTTAGGTTGTAAGGCGTGTAATCTTCGTTATCCATAAAAACATATTCGTCTCCATCAATGTAAGAGAACATTGCTTCACGACGAGTTAAGTCAGCTAGCTTTAGCATGTCGCTGTCTTTAAAAGTTTCATCAACTTTACCGCCTGTTACTACATCGTATAAACGCATGCGGTATAAACTACCACCAGCACGACCCTGTGGTACAGAACGTTGAATATCTTTAACTACTAAAACACGGCCGTTATGCTCGATAGCGGCGCCTTTTTTAACTTCACTTGCCTTAGGCATGGGTGTATTCCTATCGTTTTTTGATGACAGAAATTTACCACGTAATGGCTTTTGTTCAATAAAAATTTGCAGTTTTCACTCATGCCCGTTATTTATTCGATTTTTCAGCAAATTATGACAATAGTTGTCTCCAAACTACGAAAAAGCTGCTATGTTTATAACTACGAAAAATGACTTCAAGGATTGGATCATGAATCAACACACAGTACACGAGTATTTAATGAAAAAGCCATTGGTGATGATCACCCAACCATTTGGCCAAGATGTCGACGTTTACAAGGTGAATCATAAAATGTTTGCTACCCTTGCCGAGGGCAAAGAAGGTCAAACAGACGATGAAGGTAATCTTGTATGGTGGCTAAATCTGAAATGCGATCCAGATGAAGCCCAAGCACTGCGTGATATTTTCCCGTCGGTGATCCCGGGTTATCACATGAACAAACGTTTATGGAATACGGTTATTTTAGATGGCACCGTACCACAAGGAGAGATTGAACGAATGATCGATAATTCGTTTGATTTAGTGGTTGCGAATATGCCAGAAAAAGACAGAAAAGCGATTGCGCTTCATCTGTAAAATTGCGCACTGATCACACTCTGTGATCAGTGCAACTTAAATGAAAATGATGATCGGTATACAAAACGCCGCCAATGGCATACGCATCTAGCTGCTTCTCGACTAACTGAAAACCACACTTCTCAAGTACTTTTTCCGAACCGATATTACCCTCGGTGACAACCGCTTTAAATTCACGCACCGCATGCTCTGATGTGGCGTAATTAAGCACTGCTTGCAAAGACTCTGTAGCATAGCCACGACCATGAAAATTAGGCAGTAGCAAATAACCAACCTCTTGACTATCTGGCACTGTTGATGAGGTAAAGCCAGTTACACCCACCTCTTTACCGGTACTGGTTTCAACAATAACTAAACAAAGTGGTGAATTCGTATTTGGCTGCCAAGGCTTTAAACGTTCATTAAACTTAGCACGTAACTGCGCCTCTGAGGGCTTATCGAAGCATTTAGCTATAACTTCGGCATCATTATGCAAAGTATAAAACAATGGCCAGTCATCGGCATTTAATAGCCGTAATGTTAATCGCGCAGTGGTGAGAGTCATGGTGATTAATCGCTTTGTAAATAAACCTAGTTATAACAAACCGACTTCACGAGTTAAATACCACTTATGGCCAATATCGAAACAAAAAGCCCCGCTCAATGAGCAGGGCTTTTATATTAACTAATCAATTTAAAGAATTAGCTTTTGGTCGTTTCTGTATCCGCGACTTCTGACGCTTGCTCGTCTTCGACCACTTCTTTGGTTACTTCAACCGGATCGACTGGCGCGATTTCAGCTACTGCCGGCTCTTCGCTTTCTGCTTGGTAAAAACGATCACCCTTTTCAGCCATTGCTTTTAACGTATCGCAAGGTGTGAAAATTGGGTTGTAGTTAGCAAAAGTCGCCATTTCTGAGCTCACTTGTGCTGCACCCAGTTTATCCATATAGCTAAATGGACCGCCTAAGAATGGTGGAAAACCGATACCAAAAATTGCGCCAATATCACCATCACGCGGGCTTGCAATAATGCCATCATCTAAACAGCGTACCGCTTCGTTTAGCATTTGCGCAACACAACGTTTAGCAATTTCGCTCTTGTTTAAACGAGGTGATGGCGTAACACCAAGAAGCTCGTATACTGACTCATCCACTTTTTTATCTTTCTTGTCGTAAAGATAAAAACCACGGCCAGTCTTACGACCTAAACGCTTAGAGTCGATTAAGCGATTGAAGGCATCCGGGGCTTTAAAGCGCTCGCCCAATTCTTTTTCAAGGATTGGCGCAATTTTAGAACCGATATCAATCCCTACTTCATCAAGTAACGCTAAAGGCCCTACCGGGAAACCAAACTCTACTAATGCTTGGTCAATCTTTTCAATCGGCTCACCTGCAAGCAGTAAATTAGCCGCTTCATTGACATAAGGCGCTAAGATACGGTTTACATAGAAACCAGCCATGTCTTTAACCACAATCGGTGTTTTACCTTGCTTACGGGCAAAGTTAACGACGCGAGCGATGGTTTCTTCAGACGTACCAGCATGAGGAATGATCTCAACAAGTGGCATTTTCTCAACTGGTGAGAAGTAATGCAGACCAATTACATTTTCTGGGCGTGCTGCATCCGCAGCAATTTGTGCAATCGGTAATGACGAGGTATTACTTGCAAAAATAGTGTTGTCTTGGCATTCACGTTCAACATCAGCCACCATACCTTGCTTTAAAGCAAGATCTTCAAACACTGCTTCGATAACGATATCAATGTGTTTAAAGCCACTGTAATCGGTAGTACCGGTAATGCGGTTCATGGTTTGTTGTAGCTCTGCTTTAGATAAAATACGACGCTTTTGCTTTTTATCTAAAATTTTATAGCTGTAGTTCATTGCATTGCTGATGCCCTTTTCAGCCACATCTTTAATGCGCACAGGAACACCGGCTTTTACAGCACTAACATGGGCAATACCCGCGCCCATTAGGCCGCCACCTAATACTGCCGCTTTAGCGATTGCTGGTGCATCATCATTACGCCACTCTTTTTTCATTTCAGTGGTTGCAAAGAAAATACCGCGTAATGCTTTTGACTCATCGCTCATTACCAGCGTGGCAAAGCCTTCAGCTTCAGTTTTGTATGCTTTTAACTGATCAAGTTCAACACTTGCACGAACCGCTTTAATAATGGCTAAAGGTGCTGGGTAGTGACCGCCTGTTTTCTTCAGTACGTTTTCTTGTGCTTTTTTGAAAATAATATTGCGACCAAATGGGTTTGACTCAAGTAATTGGCTTAAACGGTCTAGCTTTGGTTTAGTGACCTTTGCCTTACCTTTCAGGGCAAACTCTTTAGCAACGTCAAGTAATACACTGTGTGGAACACAATCATTTACTAAGCCTGTTTTCTTCGCTTGCTTAGCACGTACTTGCTTACCAGTAAGCATCCACTCAAGTGCTTTTTGTAGACCAACTAATTTAGGTAAGCGCTGAGTACCGCCACCACCAGGTAATAAGCCTAACTGTACTTCTGGCAAACCAAGCTTAGTGATATCGCTGTCTGAACACACGCGATAATCACAAGCTAAAGCAAACTCTAAACCACCCCCTAATGCCGCACCATGAATGGCACTCACTGTTGGGAAAGGCAGCTTTTTCATATCGAAAAATGCTTGCTGGCACATTTCGCTTAACGCTAATGCATCTTCACGGCTATTAGCGCTATCAAGCATTTTAATATCAGCACCAGCGATAAAGTTATCGCTTTTACCACTGATAAATACCATGCCTTTTACCGCTTGCGCTTGTGCGTCTTTAAGTAAGGTTTTTAAATCTTCTGCAAAACTACTGCGCAGGGTGTTCATTTTCTCACCCGGCACATCAATGGTTACAACGGCTACGCCGTCATCAGCCACTGATAAACTAAATACTGAATCTGTCATTACGCACTCTCCAATACAAAGGCTGCGCCTAAGCCACCCGCTGCACACGCAGTCGTAAGCGCTAAGCCGCCACCGCGACGATTAAGTTCATGTAAGCTTTGCGTGATCAGGCGCGCACCTGTTGCCGCAAATGGGTGACCGTATGCAAGTGAGCCACCTAAAACATTGAACTTGTCCATGTTAATTTCGCCGATCGCTTTGCTACGACCTAGCTTTTCTTGTGCAAATTTATCTGACGCAAACATCTTCATGTTAGCCAGTGTTTGCGCTGCAAATGCTTCGTGCATTTCGATTAAATCTAAATCAGCTAGTGTGATACCTGCTCTATCTAGGGCAATTGGCGTTGAGTGTGCCGGACCCATTAGCATATCTTCATGTACACCAATTGCTGAGAAAGCAAAGCTACGCACATAACCTAAAATGTTGTAACCCAATGCTTTAGCTTTACTCTCGCTCATCATTAATACCGCAGCGGCACCATCGGTTAATGGCGTTGCGTTAGCTGCAGTCACTGAACCATGTTGACGGTCAAATACTGGTTTTAACTTCGCGTAGCCTTCAACTGTTGAGTTATGACGAATGTTATTGTCTTGCTCAATAAAGCTCTTATAAGGCGCAACATGGGCAGTCATTACTTCGTCTTTCAGTTTACCATCTGCCCACGCTTGGCTTGCAAGGGTATGAGAACGATGTGCTAAAGCATCTTGATCTTCGCGGCTAATGTTATGCGTTTTTGCCATTTGTTCTGCTGTTTGACCCATAGATAAACCAGTAGAGTACTCAGCGACCGCTGGCGGAACAGGAAGTAAATCTTTTAAACGTAGTTTAGAGAAAATCTTTAAACGCTGGCCAAGCGTACGTGCTTTGTTTAAATCAACAAGGCTACCCGCTAATTTTTTGCTAACACCAATGGGTAACACAGACGATGAGTCAGCACCACCAGCGATACCTACTTGCACTGAGCCTGCCATAATTGACTCGGCTACGTTAGCAATGGCTTGGAAACTTGTCGCACACGCACGCGAAACAGAATAAGCATCAACAGAAACAGGCATACCCGTACCTAGTACAATTTCACGGGCAATATTTGGCGCTTCTGGCATTTGCACTACTTGGCCAAATACAAGTTGGTCAATTTCAGATTTATCGAAGTTAAGTCGCTCAAGCATTTCGTTGACAACTAACTTACCCATATCAAGGGCTGGTACATGATGGAATGCTGTGGCTTGCTTTGCGAATGGCGTTCGCAGGCCGCTAACGATAGCGATACGATCGCCTTTTGCTGTTTTAAGTATATTTTGCTCAGACATTTATGCTCTCCCGCTGACAGGTCTGACCTGTTTGTTTTTCCTGATTCTAAAACAACCCGTGTACGAATGCCAATAGTAAGTTTTCAACCATAGGCTTTTTTCGGCCTATTTACAAAAAAACACCGAATTTATATGGTAGGCTAAAAATCCTTAAAAAATAACGAACTATTTGAGGATTTTCTGTCTAACACTTGTGTTATAACTTTTGAATCCTTATAACTTGTTGATGGCGCCCCATCACGGTACCGCGAAAAGAATTTATCGGCACTGAATGTAACGTATTGGCGCATAACAAAAACAATTTTTGACTCACGCTTTTAGGACAGTCTTTTTATTATGGCAGTTAACGCATTTTCACAATTAAAATCATACCTAGACACGCAAATTATCGGCCAACCACAATTAACTCAAGCACTGTTAATCGCGATTTTGGCAGACGGCCATTTATTAGTAGAAGGCCCTCCGGGTCTTGCTAAGACACGTGCAGTGAATGCCTTAGCAAAAGGCGTTGAAGGCAGCTTTCAACGTGTGCAATTTACCCCAGACTTATTACCTGCAGATGTCACAGGTACCGATATTTATCGCCAGCAAACCAGTGAGTTCGTATTTGAAAAAGGCCCGTTATTTCATAACCTAATTTTGGCAGATGAAATAAACCGTGCTCCTGCTAAAGTGCAATCAGCTCTTCTTGAAGCCATGGCTGAACGCCAAGTAACGGTGGGTAAAAACACCTATCCACTGTCTGATCTCTTTATGGTTATGGCAACCCAAAACCCGCTAGAACAAGAAGGCACTTACCCACTACCAGAAGCTCAGCTTGATCGTTTCTTATTGCATTTGAGCATTGATTACCCGGGTGCTGAACACGAATTAGATATCCTACGTCTAACCCGTGGCGAGGCTATTTCTGACAAGCAAGCTACGACACAGCAAATTAGTCAAAGTGAGCTATTTGCTGCCCGTAAAGCGATATTAGGTTTGTATTTAGCTGAGCCGCTTGAGAAATACCTAGTACAGTTAATTGTTGCCACTCGTGAAGCTGCAGAGCTTGATGAGCAACTTGGTCGCTGGATTGAATATGGCGCAAGCCCACGTGCAACGATTGCCCTTGATAAGTGTGCCCGCGCGCATGCTTGGCTAGAAGGTCGTGACTTTGTTGCGCCTGATGATATTCAAGCTGTGCTGCACAATGTATTGCGTCACCGTATTATCTTAAGTTACGAAGCACAGGCCGATGGTATCAGTAAAGACGATGTGATCAGCCGTATTTTAGAATTGGTGGCAGTACCATAAGCTATGTCGAGCCAATTTGATCCAGCGGCGTGGTTAGCAGCGAGTCATAGTCAAGGCGTCAATTTATCACTCAAAGAGTTGATGTATTACAAAGCCAAAGCTCGTTTGCTAGAACTTGCGCCCAAAGTAAAAATCAAAAACAGCTTAGCTGGGCAATACCTTGCGCCCCATAAAGGCCGCGGTATGGAGTTTGCCGAGGTGCGTCATTACCAAGCCGGTGATGACATACGCTCTATCGACTGGCGTGTTACTGCACGCACTGGCGAAACCCACACTAAGCTGTTTCAAGAAGAAAAAGAGCGCCCTGTTTTTGTCTTTACCGACTTCTCTAACTCGATGCTATTTGGCTCAAAGTTACTGTTAAAATCGGTGCAAGCAGCGCATATCAGCGCATTGGTTGCTTGGTCAGCGTGCCAACGAGGTGATCGCATCGGTGGTCTGGTGTTTAATCAGCAAGGTCATCACGAATTAAAACCGACCTCTCGAGAAAAAGCCGTGTTAAAGCTTTGTCACAACTTATGTGATATTCACAGTCAAGCACTGGCTAATATCGACCAAACAGCCTCCAGCTTATTCAGCGAAAACCTTAAACGCCTTAATCATTTAGCAAAACCAGGAAGCTTGGTTTATATCGTCTCCGATTTTAGTGCGCTTGATGAAGCAAGCTTCAAACAGCTTGAAATACTCAGCAGACACTGTGAATTGATTGGTTGCCATATTAGCGATCCGTTCGAGCACCAGCTACCTGCTTTTAAACAAACTGTGACCGTGTCGGCGAATGGCCAAGAGCTTGCGTTACCGTTAATGGATAAGCAATTTCGCGAGCGCTTTGCTAAGTCTGCCGAAGAGTCGTTTTCTAATAGATTAAAGCGCTTACAAAAATCTGGGCTTAGTTTAATTTCATTCAGTGCAGCCACTCCACTTGAGCTGCAATTAGTGAGAAAGTAACAATGCAAAAAAATCCGCTAGATGGCTTACATGATGTCATTGCACCGACCGAGGTTGCATGGTGGCCACTTGCTCCAATTTGGTGGCTGATCATCGCCTTAGTTGGTTCGTTATTAATTATCGGCTTAGTGCTTTTATATAAAAACCAGCAGTTTAAAAAAGCCAAAAAACAAGCCATTAAATTAAGCAAAACCCTCAGCGATGAGGATACGCAAGAGCTGCACATTATTTTAAAACGCTTAACTCGCCATTATTACAACAGCCAACTTGCCTCTCAGCCTTTGGCTAAATGGTCAGAAAGTTTATCTAAGCTCAGTGGCGACAACTTTAGTTATGATGAACTAATGCCGCTTTATCAACAGCATAGTAATAATGCTGAGCTTGGGGCTAAATTGCGCAGTGCTATCAGCAACTTTAAACTCAAGGAGCCAATTAATGTTTGAGTTTAGTTGGCCATGGTGTTTTGTACTTTTACCACTGCCTTGGTTATTGAGCCGCTTCATGCCCTTAAAACAACAAGGGCAGTTACGTTTACGTATTCCTGGCTTTGCTAAGCTTGGCTTAAATAATCAAGCAGTACAACAACATAGCCGCAAAGTTTCGATTCTCGAATGGGCTGTTTGGGTCTCTTTGGTTGTCGCTATTGCAAACCCAACTTGGCTTGATGAACCGATCACGCTGCCTAATGAAGGACGCGATATTATGCTTGCGGTGGACTTATCTGGCTCAATGACAGAGCAAGATATGGAGTATCGAAATAATCAATATGTAGATAGGCTCACTATGGTAAAAGCTGTACTCAGTGATTTTATCGAGCAGCGTCAAGGTGATCGCCTTGGTCTTATCTTATTTGGGGATACCGCATTTTTACAAACGCCCCTTACCCGTGATGTTAAAACGGTGAGCCAAATGCTCAGCGAAGCGCAGATTGGCCTAGTAGGTAGAGCAACAGCCATCGGTGATGCGTTAGGTTTATCCGTAAAACGTTTTGCTAATAAAGATGAAAGTAACCGTATCGTAGTGCTATTAACCGATGGTCAAAACACCGCCGGTAACCTTGATCCTGAAGATGCGCTACTGTTAGCCCGCGAAGAAGGCATTAAAGTGTATACCATAGGTGTTGGCTCAGATAGTAAACGTGGCTTTAGCCTGTTTAATGTGGGTGGTATGAGTGGTGGTAACTTGGATGAAACTTTACTAAAACGCATTGCCGAGCAAACTGGCGGCTTATACTTTAGAGCAAAAGATGTCGCTGGTTTACAGCAAATTTATCAAGAGCTCGATAAACTTGAGCCTATCAGTAGTGATGAGCAAACGTTCCGCCCACAAATTTCATTGTTTTATATTCCACTGCTTGTCGCACTTGGATTTATCGGTTTAGCAATGCTAGTCAATTTTATTCGCCAATTTAAGCAGGAGAGCTAGTATGGATTTTGAATTTATTCGCCCTGCCCTACTTTGGTTATTAATCCCCGCGCTGATTATTTTTAGTGTGCTGTTGGTACGCAACAAAAAAAGCGCCCCTGCTGATTTAATTGCGCCCCATTTGGCGCAGTTTATAATGAGCGACAATCATAAAAAACAAAGCCAACCGCTTTGGCTAGTTGCTGTATTTACTCTGTTAGCCATCGTGTTTACAGCAGGTCCAAGCTTTGAGAAGAAACAAGTCCCGGTGTTTCAAGCAAAGAATGCACGGGTCATTGTGATGGACATGTCGTACTCCATGTTCAGTACCGACATCGCACCAAGCCGGTTAGTTCAAGCTCGCTTTAAAGCACTTGATATGATTGATCTTTTCAAAGAAGGTGATACGGCATTGGTCGCTTATGCAGGCTCTGCATTCACAATTTCGCCGCTAACCAATGACGCCAGCACCTTGGCTAACCTTATCCCAAGTCTAAGCCCTGATATCATGCCGAGCAAAGGTTCAAATGTTATTGAAGGCCTAGAAAAAGCCGACGATTTACTAAAACAAGCGGGCTATTTAGATGGTGATATTATTTTAGTCACCGATGGGGTTGATAGCTTAGATCAAGAAGATATTAGCCGCTTTACTGCTCAGTCTAATTATCGCTTAAATGTCTATGGCGTCGGCACAGAGCAAGGGGCGCCGATTAAGTTACCAGAAGGTGGCTTTTTAAAAGATATGCAAGGGCAGATTGTGATTCCGACGCTAAATATCAGCCGCTTAAGTGCGCTTGCACGTAATAGCGGTGGCAAATTTGCACTGTATCAAACCAGTAATCAAGATATTCAAACATTTGCCCCCACTGCTAATGCTGAAGTACTCAAAGATGAGAAACAAAGCCAAGCATTATGGCGAGTTGATGCAGGTATTTACGGCCTGATTATTTTATTGCCGTTAGCGCTATTTTTAATTCGCCGTAGCAGCCTAGTACTTGGCTTTTTGTTTGTTATGTTCCTACCTCAGCAACAAGTATACGCCGCTGAATTACCAGAGGTATTTAAAAACCAAGACCAACGCGCTCTTGATGCCTACCAGCAAAATCAATTTGAACAAGCCGCTCAAGCTGAAAACACGCAACTTAAAGGCGCCGCCCTTTACCAGCAAGGTAATTACCAAGCTGCCATGGATGCGTTTAGTGAAGATAAATCTGCGACGGGCTTTTACAACTACGGTAATGCCCTTGCCAAGGCGGGTGAGCTAGAACAAGCCATAGAAGCGTATAAGCAAGCCCAACAGCTTAAAAATGACTTCACTGAGGCAAAAGAAAACCAAGCCCTCGTTGAACAGTTATTGCAGCAGCAAGAGCAACAACAACAGCAACAGCAACAAGATCAACAGCAAAACAATGATCAACAAAACTCTGATGGTCAGCAAGATAACCAGCAAAAGCAACAGGGTGAAAACTCCCAGCAAGGCGAAAACTCTGAGCAAAGTGAGCAGCAAGATGGCCAACAACCGTCTGAGCAAGGTGAGCAATCAGATCAAAAAGGTGAACAAAGCGAGTCTGAAAGTGACCAGCAAAACAAACCTGAAATGCAATCTGAAAAAGACACGTCGTCACAATCAGGTGAACAACAGCCAGAGCAAGCTCCCGAGCAACAAGATGCCCAGCCACAGCCTTCGCAAAGTGATGAACAAGCTAAACAGCAAGCAGAGCAACAAGCCATGCAGGCACAAGCTGCTGAACTGACTAATGAAGAGAAAGAGAAAGCTCAGCAACTTAACCAGCTGCTGCGCAAAGTTCCCGATGATCCTGCGATCTTATTAAGAAATAAAATGCAATTAGAAGCACAAAAACGAAACTATCAACGTCGTCCACGAGGAGCCGAAAAATCATGGTAATGCGATTATTATGTTGTTTATTGCTAATCGCGGCAGCGCCGCTTTGGGCTGCCACCCAGTTACAGGCAAGTGTTGATAAAAACCCTGTCCTTGCTGGTGAGTTTTTTGTTTTAACCATCTCAGCAGACGACTCTATTAACAGCGAGCAACCTGACACTTCGGTGTTATTAAAAGACTTTGTTGTAGGGCCAACCAGTGTCAGCTCTCGCACCAATATTATTAATGGTGAAATCAGCAAGCAAACCAACTGGTCTGTAAAGCTGATGACCCGTAAAGAAGGCACTTATACCATCCCTGCCTTTACTGTTGCCGGTGTTAGTTCAAAACCCATTGAGCTAACGGTGGCTAAACGCAGCCAAACCTCTGAACAAAATAAAGAAGCCTTCATTAAAACCAGCATCAAGCCAACTAGCTTATACGTGCAAGAAGCCGGTGTTTATACGGTTAAATTGTATTTAGACAACAACAAAGAATTGCTGGATGGCAACTTAACTACACCAGAAATGGAGAACGCTGAGTTAACACCGATTAACAAGCAGTCTGAAGAATATGAGTTAATTGATGGTAAACGCTATCTAGTGATCACCCGTGAGTACTTAGTACAGCCACAAAAAAGTGGCGTGAATACTATCACGGCTCCTGTGTTCAATGGCCGTATTCGTCAAAACTACCGTCAAATGGCTGTCTCAGCGATGGGCGAAGATGTTGATGTGGAAATTAAACCAATTCCAGATAACTACACAGGCGCTTGGTTACCGAGTGAGTTGGTCAATCTTGATGAGCAATGGCAGCCAAAAGATGACACTGTTGAAGTTGGCACCCCTATCACTCGCACCATTACTTTGACTGCGTTAGGTGTGACAAAAGAGCAACTTCCAGATATCGATATGCCACAGGTGCAAGGCTTTAGAAGCTACCCTGATGCGAAAGAAAATAACCACTTAGTACGTGATGGTCGTGTTATTTCTCAGCAAACAGCTTCTTATGCTTTATTACCGCAAACACCGGGTACTTACACATTGCCTGAAATAAAGCTGCCTTGGTTTAATACTAAAATCAATCGTATTAGCTATGCCACCATTCCAGCACGTACATTAACCGTTGTGCCAAGTACAAATCCACTTACTCCCACAGCCCCTGCCATCACTGCCCCGCAAAACAATAGTTCAAGCATGGTGAGTGAAGGTCCTGCGGATGTACAAACCGTTACGCAAGTCACTACGCCTTTATGGCTTATTATCGTGGCAATTGTCGGCTATGGACTTTGGTTAATCACCTTAGTGCTTTACATTAAAAAGCGCCCTCAACAATCGACCTCGGAAGCATTACCTACGAGCGTGTCGTCGGCGTCATTAAATGAGCTCAAGCAGTTAGCAAAACAAAATAATTGCTCAGCGTTTTATAATGCCTTAAGTCGTTATGCTAAGCAGCAAACAGGTAAAAATGCTGCGGCCATCGAGTGTTTGCAAGCATCACTCAAAAATACACAACTTAATGATGAAATTGCTAAATTACGCACTAAACTTTATAGTTCAGCAGAAGAACACGTTGATTTAAGTTTAATCGTCAACTTGCTAAGCCAAGCAACAAAGCACGCTAAATCGACAAGTAATGCTACTGAATTAAAAAATCTTTACGATTAACTAGGGCGTGCTGACCTTTTATGATTGATTTTGCAGCAGTGTGTTTGGTATTTAGGCAAGGCAGAGCCTATGTAGTGTGGTTGTTCCACATAAATAGGTGATAACGCAGCATCAATGCCAAACACGCGCTGCCCTTCGGGTTCTTCCTAGGGGCGATTAACTCTTTGTTGCTCGATTTTTACTTAGCCCACTAGGTTACAAATCTCGCGCCGCGATTAAATCGCCCCTAGAGTGAACAAATTTCAATCAACATAGGTCAGCACGCCATAATCTAATAGATTGAATATAAACGGCTAATCTTGAATTAGCCGTTTTTTTAAGAAAAAAATAATAATTTCAGAAAGTTTTTTTCTGATAGGCAGGTCTTAGTTACTATGACAGAAAAACAAAAGCGATATGAAGCGCTGGTTCATGTCTACCACAGTGAGCTTTTTCGCTTTGCATATTGGTTGTGTCGTGATCAGAACATTGCTGAAGACTTAGTGCAGGAAACCTTCCTGAGGGCTTGGCGTGCCCTCGATTCACTGCAAGATCAACAAGCGGTAAAACCTTGGCTGTTGACGATTTTACGCCGTGAAAATGCACGCCGCTTTGAACGTAAACAATTTGATTACGCCGATGTTGAAAACGACACCCTTGTGGATGAACAAAGTACAACTCTTGATGCTGAAATGGAACAAACAGTGATTCAACGACAAATTGGAAAGTTATCTGAAGAGTATCGAGAGCCCTTGCTGCTGCAAGTGGTAATGGGTTGCTCTGGCGATGAAATCGCCCAGATCCTCGATTTAAATAAAAATACTGTCATGACACGACTTTTCCGTGCCAGAAACCAGCTTAAAGAGGCTTTAAGCAGTGATGATGACCAACTTAGAGGAGCATCAAATTAATGGATGAACTCGAGTTTCGCCGCCGCATCCTCGCCGAGCCAAGCACTATTGATAAGGAACTTGAAGCGTTTGCCGAGCAGGACACAGATAAACAGGCGTTTATTGATGATGTACGTGCCTTTGACGATGATCTTAGCAAGGCACTTAACATTCCTGTGCCTGAAAATTTAGCGAAGCGAATTATTGATAATACTTATGACGCTGAAGACGCGCCTTCAGAGCAGCCGCTAGACACCATTATAGAGGCTAAGTCGCGCTTTGCCTTTAATCGCCTGTATTTAGCCGCTGCAGCGTCGTTTTTAGTGGCAATTAGTGTGTTCTTTGTTACTAACAAACAACATACGTTATACAGTGTCGGTGAGCATGCTTTTGCGCACCTTTACCATGAGATTGGCTCGCTGGATAAACATGAAGCAATAGACCTTGCCTATGTGAACGAAAAGTTTGCCACCATTGGCGGACATTTAGATGAGCTACCAGGTAAAGTAACTTATTTAATGTTTTGTGACTTTCAAGGCAAAAAAGGTCTGCACTTGGTGTTTGAGTCTGATTTTGGCCCGATGACGGTATTCATTGTGCCTTCTGACGAGCAACCATTTGGTACCGGCTCTGACGATTTCAATGATGAGCGTTTCGCGGGTCACATCAACCGCGGTGAGCGAGCGGATACTATCTTAATAGCGAGTATTGGCGCTCCGCTTGATAGCTACAACAGTATGATCAATGATGCCATTCGCTGGCTGCATTAATAGCAACCGTAATAATACAGGCATAAAAAAACCGCAGTCACTGCGGTTTTTTTATCGCTATAAAGCAGGTTACTTACAAACGTCTGCTACTGCATTTGCAAAGTAATCAATGTTTGCATCACTGATACCCGCTACGTTTACACGGCTAGAACCAACAATGTAGATTGAGTACTCTTTTTGTAAGCGTTCGATTTGCTCTTTATTAATACCTAGGAATGAGAACATACCATTTTGACGGTCAATAAATGAGAAATCTTGGTCAATGCCTTTTGCTGCTAAGCTTTCTTTGATTAAAGTACGTAAACCATTAATACGGTTACGCATTTCATCAAGCTCGTCATGCCACATTTGCGTCAGCTCAGTGCTGCCTAAAATCGTGCTTACAATGTCAGCACCGTGTGCAGGCGGCATTGAGTAGATGCTACGTACAACGCTTAATAATACTGAGTTAGAGATATCAGCAGTTGCTGCATCTTTAGCAATGATTGAACATGCACCGATACGCTCGCGGTATAAACCGAAATTCTTCGAACATGAAGAACAGATGATTAACTCATCAACCGCTGCTGCTAATTTACGTAGACCCGCTGCGTCTTCTTCAAGGCTTGAACCAAAACCTTGGTATGCAATATCAACAAGTGGTGTGAAACCAACTTCAACAGCAAGATCAGCAACTGTGCTCCATTGCTCAGCGTTTAAATCCATACCGCTTGGGTTATGACAACATGCGTGGAATAACACAACATCACCTTTAGGCACTTGCTTAAGGGTGTTAATCATGTCATCAAACAAAAGGTCTTTATTTTCGTAATCGTAGTAAGGGTATTCTTTTACTGTTAAGCCTGCCGCTTCAAATAAGCTAATATGGTTTGCCCACGTTGGTGTTGTTACCCATACCGTCGCATCTTTGTTGCAACGCTTAATGAATTCAGCTGCAACACGAAGTGCACCTGTACCACCTGGTGCTTGTGCAGTGCGAACACGGTTTGCTAATAACGCAGGATGCTCACCCAGTAATAGGTTTTCCATTTTTTGACAGTAATCAAGGTTACCTGCCAAGCCAATGTACGATTTACTGGTTTCGTTTTCTAAACGAAACGCTTCCGCTTTTTTAACCGCTTTTAATACCGGCGTATTGCCTTGCTCATCCTTATAAACACCTACACCCAAATCAATTTTCTTTGGGTTTGTATCTTGTTTAAAGGCCGCCATTAGGCCAAGAATTGGATCTGTTGGTAATGGTTTTAATTCTGAGAACATTGACTATCTCTTTTTTATAGGGGTTGGCGTTGCCACTAGCTTAACATAAAAACCCAGCCTGATTACTAGTTAAATTAGACCAAGAGTTGAGGAATTTTAATACAACAAGCCACAAGTAATGCAAGGGTTTGCTGATCAAAGAAATCATTATTAAATGCTTCTGCATCTATAATACCTAAGCATTCATTTTTGTCTGACAACAGTGGTAAGCACGTCTCTGCTTTCACTTTAGGATCGCAGGTATAATACTCACCACCTTGTGCAAGGTAATCGGCTACGTTATTAATCACGCGGCCTTGCTTAGAAAGCGCAACTTGAACATTGTTACTGCCTTTAGCAAACGCTTCAGTAAGCGGGAATAAAGGACGACTCGGTGCACCGTGATAAACCAATTTTAGTAACTGACGACCTTCCTCTGTCTCTGTTGCTTGATAAATGCCGAACCAATCAACGTGAGTCTGAGCAACAACAAAATCGATAATTTGTTGAAGCTTAGCCAGTTTTTCAGTATTGGTAGCATCATCGGCAACATAATCATTTAATTTGAATGGTTCATCTTGTAAGTAGCCAAACAAGCTACACGCACCACCCTCGCCTAGCTCAGGAATTTGATACTCCCAACGCACTGCTGGTAAAGCTGACTCTGCAAGATAATGTTCAAGGTTTGATAATTGCTCAGCAACCAAATTTTCTGGTAATTCAAGCTGAGCTGTCGATAAGTAGTTAGAAATCATTTAGCCATCCAAACATCTATAATGCCAGAATGATAACATGCGATTTTAGTGTGAGCTAGTACTGCTTGCTGTTAATTGATAATAAATTTCGACTTGGTTGCCTGCACTATTGAAGGTCACTTTTGAAGCTACTTCCCCAAGCAAACACAAGCCTCTACCATGCTCTCTTGCAAGGCTTTGTTGATTTGCCTGTTCTTTGCTAAAACCATTTCCTGAGTCGCAAACAGTAAAATATAAAGCAAGTTCTTCTGGGCAATAGCGAATATCAATAATAATTAAGGCATCGGTTAAATTTGCGAGTGCCTCTTCACGCTGCTGATAATAAATTAAAAAGCCATCTTCTTGATTTTTTACCTCTGAGTCGAGGCCTAACACCCCGTGGTCTAAGGCATTATTGTAGGCCTCTGAGAGTATCAAAAAGATATTAGCGCGATGTGCATTTAACCCTGCTACTTTGCTTATTACATCAACGACTTCCAGCACCGGATCGGTGCTTTTGATTTGCTTTGAGTTCAGGCTCAATGAAAAATTAAAAGGTAATGCGGATAGCGGCTCTGATTTTTGCTCAGGCTCGCGCATTGGTAAGCAATTTAATAATACGAGGCTCAAGTCGTCTTGTTGTTTATTACCACGGGCAAATTTATTGACTCGTTCAAGTACTTGCTCAGTAGAAATAGCCGGTTTTGAAGCAAGCACTTTTTTAAAGCGATGCTCACCAAAGTACTCGTCATGTGGACTAGTCGTTTCAATGATACCATCGGTTGCCATGACAATACGGCATGTGTCTTCTACTTCAATATGAATAAGTGCACGTTCGAATTCATCTTCTTCTAAAATACCCAGTGCCATGTGTTGAGATTCAAGGGTACGAATAACTTCACCGCTTTGGTTGATGATATAGGTATCGGGTAAGCCCCCTAGCCATGCCGAGATACTTTTTCCGGTACTGCTAAGCTCTATGATGGTTGCAGCACAAAACATGTGCCCTGGTAATAACTTACCTAATACTGAATTGATTTCTGCGGCAATATCACTCACAGACATGCCCTTACTCACCATGGTATAAAATACTCTTGAAGCAGGGAGAGCTCCGACTGCAGCGGCTAAACCATGACCAGTAAAATCACCAAGCATGCAATATAAGCTACCTAATGGGCTTTGTGCGACCAAAAACATATCGCCATTAAACATAGCCGCAGGCGATAAATGAAAATCTAAATGCTTAGGAAAAGATTGTTGGTTCTCAAGAGCATTATTAAAAATATGTTCGACTATTTCATGTTCGCGTTCGACTTGATTTTGATGATATTCAAGTTGTAGATTTTGCTCTCTTGCCTTTTGGCTTAAATTTCTGATCCGGCTATGCGCTTTAATTTTCGCGTTAAGAATCACTTCTTGAAACGGCTTATGCAAAAAGTCATCACCACCAACCGCTAAACAACGCTCAAAGCTCGCTTCGTCTTCTAATGAGGTAATAAAAATAATCGGTAAGTAAACTTGGCTAAAGCGCTCTTTGATAATCGCTGCGGTTTCAAAGCCGTCCATCACAGGCATAATGACATCGAGTAACACAATATCAATGGTGTGTTCTTCGAGCAGATTTAAAGCAACAAGACCGTTCTCAGCGGTATAAACACGGTAGCCCTGCTGCTCTAACATCACGGTTAATAAGCGACGATTTAAGGCAAGATCGTCTACAACCAGAATATTAAGCATCAATCAATATCGAACTTTTTATCAAAACGTGAGATTTGTAGGATTTTTTTCAGTTGCGGTTGGCAGTTACTAATTTGAATTGTTTCAACCTTGCCTGTTAGGTTTTTTTTCATGTTCAGCAACATGCCTAACGCTGAGCTGTCCATGTAATCTGTTTCTCTAAGGTCTATAACCACTTTATCGATATTGTCGTTGAGATCGGCATACGCCTGACGAAAAGATTGCACCAAATTAAAATCAAATTTTCCTTTGATTTGTACAGTTAATATAGCGCCATCAGCAGAAGTGCTGCGCGTTAAACTCATAATAAACTCCTAATAAACAAATCTTTCCTGATACTTAACTAAATATAACCGCTTAAAACAAATAAGCCAAAAATTAAAACACTTAGGATGAAATTTGTTATCATTTAGCCAAGCTTCTATAACGAGATCTACCATGAGCGATAACAATCTAGTTTATTCAACTGCAACGGGTCGCATTGAGCAACCTAAAGAAAGTAAACCAAGCCAAGGTAAAGTTTTTAAAGACGGCTTTTTACGCATTGAACGTCAAACCAAAGGACGCAAAGGTAAGGGCGTGATGTTAGTTGTTGGTATCGACAGCGAGCAGCACGACTTAAAAAAATTAGCCAAAACCATTAAAAGTAAAATGGGCCAAGGTGGTGCAGTAAAAGACGGTATCATCGAAGTTCAAGGTGATGACAGAGATAAGCTAAAAGCGATTCTCGAAGGACTAAAGTTTAAAGTTAAAATTGCAGGGGGCTAATCGCCCCCCTTTTTAGTTCTTTAATTTTAAGCGCTCAAATAGTGCTGGCAGTTCATCTTCAGACACCGGTGGGCTGTAATAAAAACCCTGCACGATATAGCAATTATTGTTTTGTAAAAACTCAATCTGCTCAATGGTTTCTACACCTTCTGCAACAACATTAAGCTTCAGCTTTTGTGCCATAGCAATAATCGCAGCGGTAATTTCCATATCATTACTGTCTTGTGGAATATCTTTCACAAACGAGCGGTCAACTTTCAAAATATCAACAGGGAAACGTTTTAGGTAACTCAGTGACGAGTAGCCAGTACCAAAGTCATCAATTGAAATTGATACGCCCAACGCTTTTAACTGATGCAGTTGTAAAATCGCAGCTTCAACATGCCCCATTAACATACTTTCTGTTAATTCAAGGTGTAAGCGCTTAGGCTCAACCCCAGTTTGCTTGATGATTTTATCAAGTGTAGACACCAAGTTCGCATCTTTAAATTGACGTGCCGATAGATTGATTGAAATATTATTCTTTAAATCTTGGCTTGCTAGACGCGCTGCAAACTCACACGCTTCTTGCAAGATCCACGCACCTAACTCAACAATTAAGCCGGTTGCTTCAGCAATAGGAATAAACTTAGTCGGTGGGATCATCCCTTCATTTGGGTGGAACCAGCGAATAAGCGCTTCGTAGCCAACGACCTGATTATTGCGACAATCAACTTGTGGTTGATAATAAACTCTAAACTGCCCTTCGCGGATACCCGTACGTAACTCATTTTCAATAAATAAGCGCTCGTTTGCTGCGGCATTAAGTTCTTGGCTATAGAAGTGGAAGGTATTGCGCCCTTTCGCTTTTGCTTCATACATAGCAAGGTCAGCATGTTTAAGTAGCTGATCTTCTTCTTGGCTATCAAACGGTGCCATCGTGATACCAATACTGGCACTGATGATCACTTCATTGTTGCCTAGTTTGATTGGTTCATTAAGCGTGCGCTGAATCGTATTCGCTACTTCCATAGCATGAGTTTGATGTTCAATACCACTTAACAAGACCGCGAATTCATCGCCGCCTAAACGCGCTATTGTATCTTCGGTACGCAAACGCTTTTTCAAACGGTTGGCTACTTCAACTAACAATTGATCGCCTGCATCATGCCCTAGCGTATCGTTGATACGTTTAAATTCATCTAAGTCAAAATAAAATAGGGCAAATGCATAATGACCACGTTCAGCAAGTGCCATTGATTTACGCAGCTGCATTCTGAAGAAAGTTCGGTTAGCAAGCCCAGTTAAGGTATCAAAGTAAGCCAGTTGCTCCATCTTACGCTGACTTTCTTTTACGAACGAAATATCTTGAGCTGATGCCACGTAACTGGTGATCTCACCACCATCTTCACGAATTGGTGAAATACTTAGCGAAACCCAAACAGATTGACGTTCATTGGCTTGTAATAAGGTATCCCCGCGCCAGTAATTTCGGCTGCGTAAGTCGATATCAATGTCATCGACCAAAATCGCCATTTCCTGCGAGATAATGTTCATCAATGGTGAGCCAATAAAGTGACGCTCCTCAAAACCGGTCATTTCAACCATTTTCGGGTTCACGTATTTGATCTCAAAATCTTGATTGGTGATCACCACACCGGTGCCAGAGAAAGCCACAGCTTTAGATAAGCGATTCGCCGCTTTTTCAGCAATTTCTTTTTCACTAATGCGCTGGTTCAAGCCATCAATCAACTTTCGAATTTCAATAGCCATATCTCTAAATGAGCCATTTAGCGTGCCAATTTCATCTTTATTGGCCTTTGGAAACTCAGTTTGCAATTGCCCTTTGCCAAAACTAACTACGGCATTAACCAATGAATGAATACGACGCAGTACCAGTTGATAAAGTGCTTGATGCAATAACAAGGCAACTAAAATAGCGTACAAGATAAACAAGCCGAAGAATTTTACTTTTAGCTCTTCAAGGGCTGAAAGTGCCGACGAGCGCTTTTTATAGATACCAATATACCAATTGAGGTTTTCCACTTTACGGATATTGATAATGTGGGTTTCACCATCTTGTACGAATGAATTTGCCGACTCAGGTAACTTTAAACGAATGGTTTCAGACACGAGTTTTTGCAGATCAGGGTTTACAAAATCTTCGGTCAGTAATTTTTTACCTTCACGACCATATTGCTCAAGCGTTGTTTTATCTAAATCTGGGTGAGCTAATAGCTGACCTTTTGCATCAAACACCAACAAATGCTGCTCTCGGTCGCCAATTGGCAGCTGTGCCAATAAGGTTTCAAGCGCGATATCACTGCCCGTGACACCAAAAAATTCGTTATCAAGGTAGATTGGCACAAGCACACTAACCACCCACTTATGCCAAATAGTGTCGTAATACACTTTTGACCACACCGCTTCTCGGCTTGGGTTAGTCGCCGCTTGAGCATAATTAAATGTCTCGCCTTTGGTAAAATCAAAACTACCAGGTACATTGAGTGCCCAGTTAGGTGGTGCGATACGAATAAAGTTATCTTTGGTGACAAGGTAAAAATTAAAGAAATCTTGAATTAAGGTCGGTGAAACGATTTTCCAGAGTGACTCAGAATCGTTTATAAGCTGTTTATAAAATTCAGAATATTTATCTTGAGGGAGAAACGCAGCCGATAAGCCATCTTCTGAGGTACTACGAATACTACCATCGAGGGCAAATTTGAGTTCTGCGCTGCGTTTACTTTGTAAATGCGATTCGTTGTGAAGGAGTTGGCTGCTTACGACGTTATTCGCCTGCTCAGCAATATTGATTTTGGTTTTAATCAAGCGGTTAAACTGACGACTCAAGCGTTCACTAGAGTGCTTTAAAAGCTCATGCTCTTCAAAAACAAGCTGTTTTTCTTCAGATTTAAGCATTAAAGCCGCAGCACATATACCCGCAATCAAACAGATCGCAGAGATCAGCAGCGACAATTTCATACTTAATGAATTCACACCAAAACGTGATGGCGGTCGTCGATACACCACAGGACTACCTTATTAATAATTGTTATTATTTATTGTGCAAAAACAAATATACCAGAATCATTTTTATATTTATAAATTTTTTATAAATATAAATGAATTTTCTGAGTAAACACCTATGTTTTCTAAATTAGCTGCGATCGGCGGTTGACTTTACGTACAAGTGTTTTTACATTAATCCAATGAAACAAATTATCTCTCGCACTTACTTTTCGTTTTTTAGCTTCTTTAGATAGAGGAGGCTTAACTGTTTGCGAGATAAATTCACCGAATAGCTAAAGCCTCCCACTTGGGAGGCTTTTTTGTTTGTGTACTGTTTTGGAATGAGGAAACCAACATGAGCATTGATACATTAAATGCGTTACGACACGATATTAATGAAATAGATTCCGACTTACTGGTGTTACTGGCTAAAAGACGCCGTATTAGCCACAGCGTAGTTGAATATAAAATTGCTAATAACAAACCAATCCGCGATGAAGCTCGCGAACAAGCATTACTCGAAAAGCTTATCAATTATGGTAAGTCGCTAGGACTGGATGCGTACTACATTAATAATGTGTTCCAAACCATTCTTGAAGATTCGGTTTTAAACCAACAAGCCATGCTACAAAAGAATCTTAACCCAGAAGCGATGAGCGAAACGCACCGCGTTGCTTATTTAGGTGGTCAAGGCTCTTATAGCCAATTAGCCTGTCATAAATATTTCAGCCGCCGCCCTGGCAAAGTCATTGAAATGGGCTGCTCAAGCTTTGAACAAATCACTGGTAAGGTTGAAAGTGGTCAAGCTGATTTTGGCTTACTACCAATTGAAAACACCAGCTCAGGAAGTATCAATGAAGTTTTCGATTTATTACAACATGCGCAAGTTTCAATCGTTGGTGAAGTAACTCACAGTGTTGAACACTGTTTATTAGCAATGCCAGGGACTGAGCTTTCTCATATTAATAAAATCTTTGCTCACCCACAGCCGTTTGCTCAATGTAGCCGCTTCATTCAGGGTTTAGGTGATATTCAACATGAAACCTGTGATTCAACTTTCCATGCATTACAATCAGCGGTAGACACGGCAAATAGCGCCGCTATCGGTTCAGCGCAAGCAGGTAAAAACGTAGGATTAGAAGTCGTTAAGTCAGGCCTTGCAAACCAAAGCGAAAACCACAGCCGTTTCATTGTTGTCGCACGTAAACCGCTGCAAGTATCAAAGCAAATTCCAACTAAAACCAGTTTAATTATGGCCACCAAACAACAAGCAGGTTCGTTGGCTGATGCCTTAATGATCTTTAAGCATCATCAAATCAACCTAGTAAAATTAGAATCTCGCCCAGTTCCAGGTAACCCATGGGAAGAAGTGTTTTATGTTGACCTTGAAGCAAACCTTGATGACTTACATGTTAAGCAAGCACTTGAAGAGTTGAAAGAACACACCCAGTACACACGTGTATTAGGCTGTTATCAAAGTGAGTCTTTGCAAGCTGTTAGTGTGTAATAGGAAGCCTAGATAAGATGAATGAAAAGGAGCTGGTTGGCTCCTTTTTCGTATAATTTCATCTTAGATACTTGCACCCACTGCCCTGTCTAAGCATAATCTTGAAAACAATTAGACATTGGATCTTTCATGAATTGGTTAGCAGAATTAGCAACTAAAAGAACACCTTGGTTATTATTAGCCTTTATCTCCCTCGCTTTCGAAGTCACCGCGTTATTTTTCCAATACAACATGGGGCTTGAACCCTGCATTATGTGTATTTATCAACGTACTGCTGTTCTAGGCTTACTTGCTGCGGGTGTTATCGGTGCGATTAACCCACAAAATATGGTTCTTCGACTCGTTGCATTTGCCACTTGGGGTGTCTCTGCAATTTGGGGTTACTTTATTGCTAAAGAACATATTGCAATGCAAAACAATACCGACCCTTTTGCATTTAGTTGTGCATTTGAACCTAACTTCCCAAGCTTTATGCCACTGCATGAGTGGATCCCTAGCTTCTTTGCAGCCACAGGTGATTGCGGCAACATCGATTGGCAGTTTGCTTCTATGAGTATGCCGGCTTGGATGGAAGTTATTTTTGCGGCGTTTTCAGTGGTATTTATAGCCGTAGTAGTTAGCCGTTTAGTGAGCAAAAAGTCGTTGTAATGATTTATTTTTTTACTAGTCAAATCCCCGCTTTAAAAGCATTTAAAGTAAGGCAACGCCAGCAAATTATTGCCCTTGCTTTGGCTCATTTAAGCCCGAGCAAAAAAATTATTTTATCGGTGTGCAAGCTTGCCTTTTTAGCACCATTATTTTTAGGTTTAGCTTACTTTGAAGGCTGGATGCTCATCCCTTGGTTGTTGTTAGCAGGTTTAAGTTACCCTCTTATCACAACACCTATCGAAAACATGTTCGCGTTAGCGCATTTAGACAAAGCTATCGATGAATTTAAACAGGGCGAATAACGCCCTGTTTAGGTGTATAGCCTGCTGTTTATAATGTAATTTTCCCCTCAAGTTTAGCAAATAGCTTATCGCCAATTCCTTTTACTTCTTTTAATTGTTCAACCGATTTAAACGGACCTTGCTTAGTACGATGTTCAACAATCGCCTTCGCTTTTGATTCACCGATTCCTGGTAACTGAGTTAACTGCTCAATGCTGGCTTTATTAATACTCAGCTTTTGCATTTTAACTTGTGTAGCTTTGGTTGGTGTGTCGGCTGATGCCTGTGTCGTTGGCAGTAATGCAAGACTAGTGGCAAGTAAAATACTTGATAGTAGTTTCATAATTTCCTCCATGATGTCCATCTTGGACAGATAGTTAGCTGTTACCCAACACTCACTCCATCGCTTGTGTTTAACTTTGGGTAACATTTTAAATAAAGCTAATGTCCCTATTATTGTCAAATTTGCTGAATAAATATTTTCGCTTGCTACTTGCAAAGTAAAGCGCGAAGCATTACTGTATATAAAAACAGTAATCAAGGTGGCGATTTTACGCTGCAAATGCCACGCTTAAATGCAGGAGAAATCATGGCTGTTGTTGTTAAATATGTTGTAGAAAGAAACGGAGTCGAGCGCATGACGTTTACTACTAAAAAAGAAGCTGATGCGTATGACAAAATGCTCGACATTGCTGAGTCATTAGAACTAATGCTTGAAAAAGTTGATGTACCATTAAGCGAACAACAAATTGAATCGCTGGCACTTGAAATGGCAAAAGAAAAAGATCAGTTTATGGCGGTGCTTAAAGGCGCTAAAGAAGTAGAGCCGAAACCTAAAAAAGCTAAATCTGCAGATAACGTATCAGATATAAAAGAAAAAGCGGCTAGCTAAAAGCAAATTTAGATCATAAAAAAGGGCAACATCAGTTGCCCTTTTTTGTACTCAATCAAAAATTACAGTGATGATTCAACTTCATCAAATAAATCTGTGATTTCTTTTTTCGGCTCAGCCGTCATCAGGCTCACTACGACAATTGCAATAGTCGATAAAACAAAGCCCGGGACAATCTCATAAAGGAGTGCACTCAGCGTTTGACCATTAATAGTAATTGGCGCGTAAATCCAAAACAGGACTGTTGCAGCACCGACTACCATACCACTAATCGCACCTTGCAAGTTCATACGTTTCCAGTAAAGACTAAGCAGCACTAATGGGCCAAATGCAGCACCGAAACCTGCCCAAGCATTACTAACCAAATCTAGAATCGAGCTATCACGGTCATAAGCGAGGTAAATAGCAAGAATTGCTACCAGCATTACGCTGATACGGCCGACTAACACCAGCTCTTTTTGCGATGCATTGCGATTTAAGTAGATTTTATAAAAGTCTTCTGTAAGTGAGCTTGAACACACCAATAACTGCGACGAGATGGTACTCATAATGGCGGCTAAAATTGCTGCCAATAAGAACCCTGCAATTAAAGGATGGAAGATTAGCTCAGACAACACTAAGAAAATGGTTTCTTTATCATCAATTGGCATTTGGTTCTCAAGCATATATGCCGCACCAAAAAGACCTGTTAATACAGCACCAATTGCTGAAAGTGTCATCCACGACATACCCACACGACGCATAGTTGGCATATCTTTAACAGAACGTACCGACATAAAACGCACAATAATGTGTGGTTGACCAAAATAACCAAGGCCCCATGCCATAGCAGAGATAATGGCAATCGTTGAGCCACCGGCAAACCAATCCATCATATTCAGGGCGTGGATCTCAGTGTCTTTCGGTGAGCTTAGCAGTAAGTCATAACGTGCATTTGCTAAGGTATCCATAAACGGTTGATCAAGCATGGTATAGGTTGCAATCGGCACTGCCAGTAGCGAGATAAACATGATACAGCCTTGTACAAAGTCTGTAAGGCTCACTGCTAAGAAGCCACCAAACAAGGTGTAAATAACAACAACACCCGTTGTAATGTACAGACCCATCTCGTAACTCATATTAAATGAATTTTCGAATAACTTGCCGCCAGCAACAACGCCTGATGAGGTATACAAGGTAAAGAAAACGATGATTACAATCGCAGAAATAACACGCAGTATATTTTTATTATCATCAAAGCGGTTAGCGAAGTAATCTGGAATGGTGATTGAGTCATTTGCTTTTTCTGTGTACACACGTAATCGAGGTGCAACTAAAAAGTAGTTAGCCCAAGCACCTAATACGAGACCTATAGCAATCCAAACTTTGCTTAAACCAAACAAGTACATTGCACCAGGTAGGCCCATCAGCAACCAACCACTCATATCTGACGCGCCAGCTGAAAGCGCTGCAACACTTGGTGATAAATTACGACCACCTAGCATATAACCTGATACATCATCTGTGGATTGCTTATAAGCATATAGCCCAATCCCCAGCATAACGATGAAGTACAATGCTAACGAAATTATCATTCCTGTTTCCAAATTAGCCTCCAATAATTGATTAATGTTGGCTTTTAATCCGAATAATGACTCGCAAGTTATTTAATTTAAAGACATTATTGGGGTAAAAACCGATATCACCCATGACTATAACACGCTTCCCCCCTACAACTCCAATCAAGCCGTTGAGTGACATGGCACAGAATTACAACCTTTTCATAACAAAAATGTGATATTTAATCGCAAGTTATAGAATTTCATCACAATTTATCCTAGTCTTAAGATCAAAACAAAATCAGTATTTATCCTCAAATACGCGCATTTAATTAATGCTATTTCAGGCTTAATGGCATATATTGCTCATGGATAAATGAATTAACCGAAGTGGACATGCTAGGACTATGTATTTTTACGCTGCACGCCAACCTATTTTAGATAAGGAAAAGAAACTTGTCGGCTACGAACTCCTGTTTAGGGATGGCGTAGATAACGTGTTTCCAGACATTGATGGCGATGAAGCAACATCACGACTCATTGAAGGTAGTCAGTTCAATTTTGGTTTAGAAGATTTAACGGATAACAAACCAGCGTACATTAATTTCACTTTAGAGACACTCCAAAAAGGCTACCCACTTTTATTGGGTAAAGAACAAGTCGTTGTCGAAATTCTTGAAACTATTCAACCTGGTAAACGTTTACTTGCGCTGGTTAAAGATCTAAAAGAGCGAGGCTATACACTGGCACTTGATGATTACATACACCAACCTGTATGGCGTCATTTTTATCCGTATATCGATATGATCAAAATTGACTTTTTAACCTGCGATCAAGAGTCAATTGAAGCGGTTATTGAGGCAATCAAACCTCATCCGCATATCAAGTTGCTTGCCGAAAAAGTGGAAACATACGAGAAATATCAGCTGGCTCTAGAAATGGGCTTTAGCTACTTTCAAGGCTTTTTCTTTTCGAAACCTGAGATGGTACAAAGTAAAACTTTACCACCTTCTGAGATGGCTCTTGCCGAGCTTCTATACGAAACATCGAGTATTGATTTAAACCTCAGAAAAATCACTGAGGTGTTTGAACGTGACGTTAACTTGTCTTATAAGTTGCTACGCTACTCAAACTCAGCGGCCTTTAAACGTCGCGCTGAAATCAGCACTATTAAACAAGCACTTATCGTATTAGGTAGTGAAGAAATTAAACGTTTCTTGTCACTGCTATTTGCAGCTCAAGTTTCAGCGGATAAACCTGCTGAGCTTATTCGCCTTTCGTTAACCCGTGCTCGGTTTGCTGAATTACTCGCAATCAGCCACGGCAAATTGCGAGATACAGGTATGGCATTCTTAACGGGTATGATGTCGTTGATGGATGCTATCTTAGATGAAGACATGCCAAGCGTTATGAATAAGCTACCGCTAACCGTCGAAATAAAAGATGCGCTGCTTAAAGGTGAAGGCTTACTCGCTACCTATCTAAACCTTGTAAAATTTTATGAGCAAGCAGATTGGGAAAAAGCGAAAGAAATCCAACAGCAGTTGGGTCTTAAGCCTGAAGAAGTACCAGACGCTTACCACGATGCATTAAGTTGGTCTAATGACCAAATGAGTGTGTTTGGGGATTAATACCAATTCGCTTAAAGATATAAAAAATGCCAGCAATTGCTGGCATTTTTTTGATTTGAATAATCTTAAAGATTCTCTAAAAAGTCTTCATCGAAGTCATCAGGCTCTTTTTCTACTGGCGGATTGCCGTCATATAGCTCATACAATTGACGCTGGAAGTAGATATCCTTCATAAAGATATATGGGTCAAGCGACTCATTTAATAAGCTCTCTTGCGGCATTAATGAAGCACGTGCCTCAACTGCTTTCAGTGCAAACACCAATATAGTCTGTGGCGTCGTTAAGGTGATTTCAGGTAACACAAAGTTATCGACCACATCACCGGTTAAGTTTCGTGCAGTACTTGGCCCCATACCTGGGATCATTAAGTAAGCACCATCACCCACTCCCCATACGCCGAGGGTTTGACCAAAGTCCTCATCAACGATTTCTAAACCCAATGATGAAGCAACATCAAAAAAGCCGAGTAAGCCCACCGTAGAGTTCACTAAAAAACGCGCAAAGCTAATGCCCATATTACCCGGTTTACCCTGTAAACCAGCATTAACCATGTCAGTCGGTGCAGTGATGTTATCGGTAAAATTAACAATACTGCGTCTAACCGGTGCGGGGGTTACTGTGATGTAACCAACGGCTGCTGGGCGAAGAATATACGCATCAAGTACGTCCATATTAAAATCATACATAGGACGGTTAAATGATTGCAGAGGATCTCGTTCATCCACTTTTTCTTCTGGTATCTGTGCGCATCCTGCAAGCACTACAAAAAAGATAAAAAATATACTGTGCCTAAACATCGGCTATCCTTACGGTATTAACTCATTAATTAGCAGCGAATATTCTTTAACGTTTGCACGCTCTAAGACATCCGACTTGCCTTCCAACTCGCCGCTAGAAGTTACCACAGTTGCATCTTTTGATAAACGCGCAGTTAAAATAATTTTATCTACACTCGATAGATTCAAGCCATCAACCATGGCATTCGTATCACTTAACGTCACGGTTAGCGGAAAACTGTATTCGGTCATTTTAACCACAGCCAATGGCATTTGTGGGCCACTGGCTGCTTTAGCAAAAACAAATAACGTACCGTTTTGTGGCTGTGAATCAACCAGTGCCGGGTCTAAATCAACTGTGATGCTAATTTCACTGTTTGACGCTTTTGCTAACTCTGTATTCGTTGTTTGCTGCTCATTATTTAAGTGGGCATCAATTTCAGCAATACGCTCTGCAATCATGCTATAACGCGGATCGTTTTGCTGCATACT
This sequence comes from Pseudoalteromonas sp. S4492, assembly GCF_005886115.1. NCBI lineage: Bacteria > Pseudomonadati > Pseudomonadota > Gammaproteobacteria > Alteromonadales > Pseudoalteromonadaceae > Pseudoalteromonas > Pseudoalteromonas sp. S4492. Next base: position 97,414 of record NZ_PNCP01000004.1, on the reverse strand, counting down.
TGCAAGCAATACTTCAAATGCAGTTTTAGCTTGTAGCCAATCTTTACGTTCATACGCAATCAAGGCTAATAATGAGATTGCATCAATATTAGTTGGCTCGGCTTTTAACACTCTTGATAACATCGTCGCAGCACGAGACATATTCGCATCACTGCCTTCCATTAACAGAACTTGCGAGTAGCTGATCAGCACTTGCTTGTTATCTGGGTTCATTTTAAGAACCTTATCAAATGACTGCATTGCCATATCAAATTCATTTAATGACATTGCAACTCGACCAAGTAGCATCCACGCCACTTCGTCATCACCACTTTGATCAAGCTTAGTACGCAGTGCTAACGCAAACGCTTGTAGCTCATTTGGTGTTAACGGCTCACCTTCTTGCATCACGGCACGCTCGCCATATGACTTAAGATTTGCCATCGCGTCATGCCAGCCTTTAATTTGCTGCTGGCTACCCGTATAACCATAAAAGATGGCTGTTAAAACAATTAAAAAGCCTGCGCCAGTAAGTGCAAAAATACGGTTATTACCTTTACTGTTTAACGCTTTTTCTGGAGACAACTCATTGAGCAAACGACGCTTTTGTTCGATAACTGACTCATCGTACATTTGTGCATCAATACGTTGGTTATCTAGTTCAGTTTTAAGCTCATCTAAACGTTGATGATAAATTCGGATTAATTCCGAGTTTGCATTGTGATCAAGGCGTTGAATACGTTCGCGTTTAAAAAACGGTACGACAACAAATAGCAATGCAATCAGTGTGAGTAAAACAAAAGAAGCCCACATTAATGCCATCTAGCTTTGCTCCTGACGTTGATTTTGTTCAATTAACTTTGCAAGTAACGCTTCGTCTTGCTCTGTCCATGTTTGTTTTACTGATGCCTTACGTTGGCGTAAAACGATAAAGCCAAAGCCAAGTACCACAATCAATACTGGCAATACCCATAACACTAACGTTGCTGGCGTTACAGGTGGGTCGTAATGTACAAAGTAGCCATAACGGTCAATCATATAATCAATGACTTCATCTTTGCTTTTACCATCTTTCACCAGTGCCAACACTTTATCGCGTAAGTCTTTGGCTACAACCGCGTCTGAGTCGGCAATGTTTTGGTTTTGACATTTAGGACAACGCAGCTCCTTGGTAAGCTCACTGAAGCGTACGGCCTGCTCTTTATCATCAAATTGGTATTTGTCTTGCTCTGCAAATGCGCTAAACGTGATAAGCAAACTTGCTAAAAAAATCACGAGTCTCATTACTGTAGCTCCTGCATTAACGGTGCGAATTTAGCTCGCCATACACGTGGGTTAATATCACCGGTATGGTGCAGCAAAATGGTGCCTTGCTTATCAACTAAGAAGGTTTCTGGCGCGCCAGACACCCCTAAATCAAGGGCTAATGTGCGTTTTAAATCTAAGATATTGAATTGATACGGGTCGCCAGCACGATTAAGCATACTGGTGACATCTTCGCGTAGTGCGTTAATATCAAACTGGCCATCAAAGTCTGGGTCGTAGCCTTGCTCGTAGTATAAGCCAACAATCTTAACACCCTGCTCTCTTAGCTCAGTCAAGTAACCTAACTCAGCTAAACAGGTCGGGCACCATGTGCCCCACACATTAAGTAGGTACACTTCACCCTTTAAGTCGGCATCTGTCCAACGTTTTGACTCATCCATCAAATCGGGCAAATTGAATGCAGGCATCGCGTGTCCAATACGCCCTGTTTGTAGCTCACGCGGATTAGCAAACAAACCTTGGTATAAAAACACACACAGTAAAACAAAAACCAGTAACGGTGCTAGCGCGAGTAGTTTACGGTTCATGCTGATGCCTCCTGCTTAGTCGATTTCTGGCGATAACGTTTATCACCAAGCACTAAAAAGCCAGCCAATGAAATTAAAATACCACCGAGCCACATCCAACGAACATACGGTTTATGGTAAATACGTAACGACCACGCACCTTGGCTTAATTGCTCGCCTAGTGCTAAATACAAGTCGCGTGTAAAACCAGCATCCACAGCGGCTTCTGTCATAAATTGCATACCGATGTCATAACGACGTTTCTCAGCGTGTAACACGGTTACTTGTTTATCGTTTTTCAGTACGGTGACAACACCAGCATGGCCGCTATAGTTAGCGCCACGAATTGTTTTAACACCATCAAAGCGGTACTGATATTCATTTAATGCCACGGTTTCGCCTGGCTTCATTGATACATCACGCTCAACTGAGTAAGCAGAGGTTAGCGTTACACCTGCAATCACAAATGCTAAACCAATGTGACCTAAAACCATCGCCCAATAACTTAACCCTAATCGTTTAAAGCCTTCACCTAAGGTTTTATGAATAGTTACTTTTGCCGCTAAATCAACCAGAGTAGTAACAAAAATCCATACCGCTAATGTTGTTGCAATAAAGGTAATAGGTGCAATCACATCGTAGCTTGAATATAACCATGCTGCTGTTGCTACTAGGCTTACGACGGCCGAGAGTGCAAATTTATTTTGCAGCATCGACCATTTGTTTTGTTTCCAGCGTAATAGCGGGCCCATGCCCATTAATATGGCAAACGGTACCAGTAGAATTGCAAACATCTTGTTGAAGAATGGTTCACCAATCGAGATACTGCCTAAGCCAAGTTCTTTGTGGATCATTGGCAATAATGTACCCAACAATACAATCAGCGTTGCCACAACTAAGAAAATATTATTTAGCCAAAGCGCAACTTCACGCGAAGCAAACTTATAACGGCCTTCACTTTTCACCTGTGATACACGCAGTGCATAAAGCGATAAACCACCACCCACAACAATGGCTAAGAAAGCTAAAATAAACATTCCGCGATTAGGATCTGAGGCAAATGCATGCACAGATACAATGATACCCGAGCGCACAATAAAGGTACCCAGTAAGCTCAAAGAGAATGCTGCAATAGCGAGTAATACCGTCCAAGACTTAAAGACACCACGCTTTTCGGTGGTTGATAATGAGTGCAACAATGCGGTTGCCACAAGCCATGGCATTAATGATGCGTTTTCAACTGGATCCCAGAACCACCAGCCACCCCAGCCAAGTTCTGAGTATGCCCACCAACTACCGATGGTAATACCGAGTGTTAAAAAGCCCCATGCAGTCATTGTCCAAGGACGAGACCACTTAGCCCAGGTATTATCAAGCTTTCCGGTAAGTAGTGCCGCAATAGCAAATGAGAACGACACAGATAAACCCACATAGCCCATATAAAGCAATGGCGGGTGAATAATCATGCCAGGGTCTTGCAATAACGGATTTAAATCGCGACCTTCAACTGGGAAATACGGTAATAAGCGCTCAAATGGGCTCGACATTAATAAGGTGTAAAGCATAAAGCCAACGCCTAAAAAGCCTAGTACACCGAGTACTCGGGCACGTAAAACCCAAGGTAATGATTGGGAGCGCATTGCAACAACCGCTGTCCAACCCGCTTGCATCACTAACCAAAGTAAAATTGCTCCCTCATGGCCACCCCATGTCGAGGTAATTTTGTAGTACCAAGGTAAGGTGCTACTTGAGTGATAAGCAACATACGAAACGGTAAAGTCATCGGTTAAACTGGCATAAATAAGTGCTGCAAATGATAAAAGCACAAAGACGAACTGACCAATTGCCAGTGATGGGGCTGCGCGCATTAAACGTAAATTGCCGGTATGCGCCCCCCACAAAGGAAAAATACACAGTAAAACACTGAGCACCATGGCCAGTGTTAAAGAAAAATAACCGAGTTCTGGGATCATATTAATTGCCGCTATCTAAGTTATACGTCGGTTTCTCGTGTTTGATACCCTTCACAGCTTCAGCAACCTCTGCTGGCATGTATTCTTCATCATGCTTTGCAAGCACTTCAAAGGCATCAATTTCATTGGCTTTTACTAACACGCCCTGTGCCACAATCCCTTGGCCTTCACGGAATAAGTCCGGCAATATCCCTTGATAATTAATTGTCACCATAGGGCCTTTATCGATCAATTTGAAGCTCACTTTCAAGCTTGCTTCGTCACGTACAACTGAGCCAGGTACAACCATACCACCAATGCGGAGCTTTTGACCGACATGCGGTTTTTCTTTGTTCGGGCCTTTACCCTCAACAAGTTCGCTTGGGGTATAGAACAAATTAATGTTTTCTTGCAGTGCGTACAGCACTAAACCAATGGTTGCACCCACACCAAAAATAATGGCTACAACAGCTAATAAACGTTTTTTACGTCTTGGATTCATTGCCCTGCCTCTTGCTTCGCTTTCTTAATGCGCTCTTCACGTAGTGCTTGCTGCTTTACTGAAGAGAAAATACGTTTTGTATCGTTTAACGAACTAAATAAAATACCGAGTAAAATTAATGCACAGCTGCCAAAAGACAACCAAACATAAAAGCCATAGCCACCCATGGCAATAAAATCTGCAAAAGAATCAAACTGCATGATTAACCTCGCTCAAGCATATCACGCACCCACGGGCGGTGCTTTTCACGTTGTAAAATTTCGTTTTTAAGGCGAATTAAGGTCACCACACCAACAAAACCTGCAAACGCAACAATGTTCACCATTAATGGCCAAAACATACTTGGATCAATGGCTTTAGTATCAAATTTTGTAATAGTTGCACCTTGGTGCAAGGTATTCCACCACTCTACCGAGAAGTGAATAATCGGTAAGTTGATAACCCCAACAATGGCTAAAATACACGCTGCGCGACCCGCTGCTTTTTTATCTTCAAAAGCATGATAAAGCGATAAAACGCCTAAATACAAAAATAACAGAATAAGCTCAGAAGTAAGGCGTGCATCCCATACCCACCATGCGCCCCACATAGGTTTACCCCATGCTGCACCGGTGATTAATGCTATCGCTGTCACACATGCCCCAACGGGTGCAATTGCAATCACAGCAAGCTCTGCATTACGTAATTGCCATACTAGTGCGATCACTGCTGCAATCGCCATAGAAGAGTAAGCGCCCATAGATAAAATAGCTGAAGGCACATGGATAAAAATAATTCGGTAGCTGTCTTTCTGTTGGTAATCGGCAGGGGCATAAGCAAGCCCCCAGACCCATCCAACAATCATACAAACCACCGTAACGACGGCGAAATAAGGCAGTAAGGTGTTACACAATTGGTAAGCACGATCTGCTTTTGCGTAGGGATGTAACCACTTCCACATATTAACTTACACTCACTTTCAATGCTGACGATATGGCAATTGGCGCCGCTATAATCGCTACGATTAGCATGGCACCAAGGATTGCAAGCTGTCCGCTATAGGCAAGCTCCATAGAGCTGGTATCAATAGCCGAGGTTGCAAAAATTAGTACAGGGATATACAAAGGCAAAACAAGCAAACTCATCAAAATACCGCCTTTTTGCAGTCCCACAGTCAGTCCAGCGCCAATTGCGCCAATGAAGCTAAGCAATGGCGTACCCAACAATAATGTTAGAACGGTTGCTAACAGCGCTGAACTTTCTAAATTCAATAACAAAGCAAATACCGGCGTCATCAGTACTAATGGCAGCCCCGTGATCACCCAATGAGCAGCCACTTTTGCAAGCACTGTTAACGGTAATGGATATGACGACGCGATTAATTGCTCTAATGTTCCGTCGTGATAGTCATCGCGAAATAGCTTATCAAGGCCTAACATGGTTGACAGTAACGCAGCGACCCAAATAATGCCTGGCGCCATACGAGCAAGTAGACCGGGCTCAGGGCCAATTGCTAACGGAAAAAGTGTAATAACAATCAGAAAAAACAAGATAGGGTTAACGATTTCAGCACGCTGACGAAACGCTAATTTAAGATCTTTAGAAAAAACCGCAGAGAATAATTGCCAATACGAATGCTGTTTTACCATCAGTGGCGATACTCCAAAGTCACTGTTTTTAGATCACTAAATTGTGTTGTTAAATCTTGGTGAGTGGTTAAAAGAATCGCCCCACCTGCATTTAAGTGCTCGACAAAACGTTCTTGCAAAAATGCAACACCGCTTTTATCAAGTGCAGTAAATGGCTCATCAAGGATCCATAGTTTGGCGCTATTTAACCACAGTCTTACTAAAGCGACACGGCGCTGTTGCCCCGCAGACAGCATACGAACAGGCACATCTTCAAGGCCCACCAAGCCTATTTTTGCTAAGATTGGATACAAGTCTTGCTTGCTGTCGTAGCCATTAATTTTCAGCCAAAATGCGACATTTTCTAGGGCGGTAAGCTGTGTATTTACACCCGTTTTATGGCCAATGAACAGCAGCTCTTGTGCATATTCATCATAGTATTTTGAAATAGAACGCTCTTGGAAAAATACATCGCCTTCATCCGCCATAGCGAAACCCGCGATAATACGCAATAATGATGTTTTACCAGCCCCATTCGGACCAGCTAATTGCATAATTTGTCCCGATTTCAAGCTGAAATTAAGATCCGCAAACAAACAACGATCTTGCTTGATGCAGGTGACGGCCTTAATGTGTAACAAGATGACGATTCTCTATACCCAAAATTAGGCGTTATTCTACCATAATGATAGGGTAATACGAATATTGCTTTAAAACGATTAACTTATATTTGATCTAAAATAATGAATAAACAAAGCCAGTTGACTCTCAGCACTCAGCTTAACCTTGATCCAAAAGCGATAAGCAGCGCATCACAGCATTCATCCAATGATGCCTTAAAAATGCTGGCTGAGCAGAACGTGACTGCCCGTAATATTGTGATTGGTAAGCAAAGCGTGCAAATGGACGTGCTAATCAATAACTCATGGCAAACACTGCGCTTATCAACAGAGCAAGAAAACCTCAAAACTGAGCGCTTTCTAGCGGCCAATATTCAATTAAGTAGTGATGGTAAACAACTGAGTATTACACCAGCACCGCTGACGATTACACTTGGCAAAAGCCAGCAATTACAAGCACTACTGAACTTGCTAACGCAAGGGAGTGCAAATACAAATATGCCGCACCCAGCTCAGATTGCGCCAAGTAAACCTTTACTACAACTACCAACATTAAAAGCTGAGTTTGCTCTTAACAATAGCCTGGTTGCTCTTTTAAAAGCTGAAGCACCACTTAAAGCCATTTTGCTCCCAGCGACCAACCAACAAAATAGCTTTAATTTAAACATTATTAATCGCTTTGGGGACTCTCTCCATCAGCAAAGTGTTAGCCAACAAAAAGTGGCTGAGTTGGTGGCAAAGCTAACCCCCGAAATGAACTTAAAATTAGCTGGGCAACAAGTGCAGCTGAGCGTTGCCAGCAAGCAAAGCAACGAATTAACATTGCCGCTATCAACTATTTCACCAAAGCAAGCTAAGCAAATTCAAGCGCAGTGGCAATTTCATCCGCACGCACTAAAAGTAACCCCTCACTCAGTTAAAGAAACATTAGAACTAGTAAATAAAATGCCAGTTCAGCAAGTGTTGTTGAAGAACTCGCTGTCAGAGACATTCATTCAAGCGTTAAAAAGCCAAGCAGTTGAACCTAAGAGTGCGTTGCTTGCGCCATCGAGTAGCTCACACTCTCCAATCAGCTCCTGGCTAAAAGACAGTTTTGCTGATTTAAAAACGCGTATTAGTGATGCTGTACGCTATTTTGAAAAGCTCCCTGCCACCACAAAAGCAGCAGTTAACCAGCCAACAAACCAGCTGATTGAGAGCAAAAACACAATTAGCCAACTTGGCTTTAATGCTAATAAGATCAATATAATAAAGTTTGCCGCTGTTCAGCAAAGCGCACTCCAACAAGCAGCGCCTCACATATCCCCAAGAGCCAGTGATTCAATTGCAACGAATGGACCATTACCTGCAACTAAACAAGCAGACTCACCATTAACAACCACTCAGTCGGCAAAGCAAGTGAGTTTACCCGTGAGCTATAATAATGCGCCGCCTTTAATACAATTATTGCAACGCATAAAAGTCAGTTTAGAGCCGCTTGTCAGCGCGCAGCTCCCTGTCACACAAATAGCAATCAATAGTAAAGCGCAGAATCCTGCTTTGAAAACTGTTACGGCTTTGCAACAAACACCTGCAGACAACAAAGCGGTTAACAGCGCTGTTACTGCCATAAAACCTGACAAACCAGCCTCAGAGCAGCTCGCCCAAGTTAAAAGTAACTTTGCTAATTCAGTACTCAACAATGCCAGTGAGCCGGCCTCTCAAACTAAACAGACGCCATTAAGCACAGCACCCAATTCGCTGACGCTAAATGTAAAGCCAGAGATAAAAGGGTCATCATCACCTTTGCAGCAACACGCTGAGCAAGTTATAAAAACTGTGGCTAAAAACCTTGTAGCAGGACCTAATGAGCCAATAAAACAAACCGCATTAGCGACTCAAGCAATTAATGAACAAGCTCAAGGGTTACAAAAAGTTGCTCAGCAGCAAACTCAATTGCATGCCCCCTTTTTAGCAGCGAAAGAGCCAAACTTAGCTCAACCCTTATTGCCGATAAGGCCCATTGAAGCCGCGTTGATTGCTAAGTTATTACCACTTCCGGAAAGTAAGCCGTTAGTAAGTACGCCACTGCCAGTGCAATTAACAGAAAAACTTGTAGCCCTGAGCGAGCAAAACTCGTCGTCTTCGGTAGATTTAAATCGACTCGTGAATCAAGCATTTAATCGCATGATCTCTAGTCAAAACATGCACCCGACAACAATTGAGCGAGAGCTTTTAAGTATTCTCAGACCAACCGCATTACCTAGCCAAACTCAGCAAGCGAGCTTTAGCCAAGGTTTAGAGCAATTAGCGGTGGCTTCACTGGCAGCACCCATTATCAATCAAGCACCAACGAGTATTAGCTTCAATAATCAAACAGGTCTTGATGCATTACTGCAAGTGTTAGTGCCCAATTTTAAAGCCGTTAACGGCAGCAAGTTACTCGAGCAATTGCAACAGCCAACGATGCAAGCAATGGCCGCTGAAGTATCTCAACTCAAACAGACTCTGACCCAAGTGCAGACAACGCCCATCAATCAGCAACAAGATAACAGTGCTTTGGCGCAGTTTTTCTTGCCGATGAAGTTACCTCCTGAAACAGGGCAAACAGAAATCAGCTTAGGACAGTATAAAAAGCCAAGTAAAAATAAACTCGAAGCAAAAAATGTTTGGTTTGTGCGGTTAAACTTTGACTATGCACAGCTTGGCAAGTTACAAATTACCGCAGAGGTGATGGATAAAGCGGTTGATTGTCAGTTACTTGCTTCTTCGCAAGAAGTAACCGCACTCGCTCATCCGCACTTAGAAACGTTACGTCATAAGCTTGCAAGCCATGGCTTAAATGTGGGAGAACTAAACCTGCAGCAAGGTGTGTCAAACCATCAGGCTTTTTATAAATCGCATGCGATTATCAACATTAAGGTGTAATTTTTATGAGTGAACACGCGATGCATAAATCTGCGATAGGCCTACTCTACGAAGCTGGCAGCTCGCCAAAAGTGACCAGTAAAGGCTTTGGTGAATTGGCTGAAGAAATAATCAAGCTCGCCGAGCAAAAAGGTATTCTGATACACCAAGATGCTGATTTAGCCCAAACTCTGTCTCATCTTGAGTTAGGTGAAGAAATACCGAAAGAGCTTTACTATGTCATTGCTGAGTTAATTGCTTTTTCGTACGTATTGCGGGGTAAATTTCCGCCGGGTTGGCACGATTTTCAGGGTAAGCTCAACATTCAAGCCTAGTGCTCAGATTCAAATAAAAAAGCGCCTTATTGGGCGCCTTTTTGTTTATGAAGTGACATGAGTAGCTCAGCTTCGGCTCTGGGTAATTCGCATTCACGAATTATTTCTTCTAAATCAGCACCTAGCTCAACCATTTTAACCGCTCGCGAATAAATTTTCGCATTCGGATCATCATATTTCTGTGCATCTTGCAGCTGTTCAAGCTCTTTACTTTTTTCTTCAACAGCGACAACACGTTTGCCAATACTTAGCATGCCGGCACGCATTTCAGCCACTTCGCTACGAAGAATACTCAATTGCTGTTGAGCTTCTTGCAGCTGTTTTTGCTTGGCCTGAATTGCCGCCGCTTGTTTATTGTTATTGACAAAAATAAGCCCCAAACACACTAATACAAGTAAGATTGAGGCACCAAACAAAGAGTATAACAGCATATAATTTCCAAACGCTTATAGTGCGCTTAGCTCGTCCCACTCATCGTCATTTAGTAATTTATTAAGATCAACCAAGATCAATAGCTCACCATCACGGTTAGATACGCCTTGGATAAACTTAGCACTTTCTTCTGTGCCGATATTTGGCGCACTATCAATTTCAGAGCTACGTAGGTAAACCACTTCAGCCACACTGTCGACCAAAATACCGATCACTTGCTTTTCAGCTTCAATGATCACGATACGTGAGTTATCAGTGACTTCTGCACCCATTAAACCAAAACGTGCACGCGTGTCGATTACCGTCACAACGTTACCACGTAAGTTAATGATACCTAACACATAAGACGGTGCACCTGGTACAGGAGCAATTTCAGTATAGCGAAGTACTTCTTGTACTTGCATTACATTAATGCCGTACGTTTCTTCTTCAAGTTTAAAGGTTACCCACTGTAACACTTCATCGTTGCTATCAGCATTTTTATTAGCTGACAGTAGTCTTTCTCCACTCATGCTATTACTCCGTAAAAATAGTTACTGCTCACGGCTGTCTAAGCCCTGCTCTAGCAATTGATATAAATTTTCAACGTCAATCAAGGCGCACATTTTCTCTTTGATGACACCTGCAAGCCAAGGCCGCTTACCTGATTTAGTTCGCCATTTTACATCTTCTTTTCGAAGCGTAATATTATTGACGAGCTTTTCAGCCAACAATCCCCATTGACTGTCACCTAAGGTGATTAAATACTGATAATTTAATGATTGTTCTAATTTTTCATCATATTTTTCTGGCATAACCCAACGTGCAGTATCAACAACATTCAGTTTTTCTTCACGGTTCAGCATCACGCCTTTAAACCATTTAGGCTTACCAAATAATTGGTTAACCTCTGCCAGCTGATGAATTCCCCCTAATGCTTTTAACGGCACGGCGAGCGTTAACCCCGCCACTTCGAAGAACAATGCCTGAAATTCACCATCAAAATAGTCTTCTTGGCGATCAGACGATGTTTTTGCAACCAGTTCTGCTTTAGGTTCTTCAACTATATCTTTGATATTAGCTTGGTTCTCGGTTTTCTCAAGCTCTTTAGTCGGTTCAGGGGTTGGTAAAACAGGTTCTGGGGTAGGCAGAATTTCCGTCAGCTTTTCTTCTGTCTTTGTTTCTGGCTCTTTAACCTGCTCTAACAGCTTTGCGACAGGCTCAAGGTTTTGGTCTGTAGGCTCATCTTCACACAACAAAGCGCCCAAATATTGGGTCATCACTTTTTCATTGGCAAATAAATGCTTACTCATCTCTAACCTTGTGCAACTAAGTAATCAAGCAGTGCGCGATAGGCAAATACCCCACGTGAACGCGGGCAAAATTGAATCGGCACTTGTTGTGCTAAACTAGCATCTCTAAATTTTGTATCGACAGGCACGACACCTGACCATACTTTGTCTTTGTAATTATCCTGCAGAGTCTTATAAGCTTCAAGTGATGCTTTAGTGCGTTTGTCATACATTGTTGGAATAATCGTATATTGATACTGTTTGGCTTGTGATGTTTGCATCAGCTCCATGGTGCGCATCATACGATCAAGCCCTTTTAAAGCCAAAAACTCAGTTTGTACTGGCACTAAAATTCGTTCGCTTGCTGCAAGAGCATTGACCATCAAAACGCCTAAAACAGGCGGGCAATCAATAATCGCGTAATCATAATGCTCGCTAATTTTGGCGAGTGCTTTTTTCAGTATTAAGCCCATGCCATTTTTATTACCCATGCTTCTATCAAGCGTCGCGATTGCCATAGTCGCAGGTAAAATATCAAGATTTTCAAGTGTTGAAGGGCATAAAGCCTGTAAAATTTCTTCACTTGCCATACTGTTGCCGCGTGCAAATATATCGTACACACTGACTTCAAGATCTTCAGAATCAATACCAAAGTAATAAGTGAGTGATGCATGCGGGTCGGTGTCAATAAGTAACACGCGCTTCCCTTGTAAAGCGAGAATGCCAGCAAGGCTAACGGCTGTGGTGGTTTTCCCTACCCCACCTTTTTGATTCGCTACGGTCCAAACTTTCACATCACACCTTATTATTGTTCATTGCGCGTGGTAATCCTAATACCACCATGTGGTAATTGAATCACTTTAATGGTGTTATCATTGCTTGGCAACTCAATTTCAGTTGTATCTTGTGCTTGATTTTGTGGCTCTTGCTCTGAGCTTTCTGGCTCTTTAGGTGGTAGGCCATACTTTGACAAGGCGACCACCACTTTACGGTTTTCAGCACGTCCTTGCTCGGTATCATTACTCACAAATGGTGAGTATTGTCCGTAACCTTCAATGGCCATACGCGCTGGATTGATACCCAAACTTTCAAGTTCGACGAGTACCGATGTAGCCCGCGCTACCGATAACTCCCAGTTAGAACGAAACATCTCATTGCGAATACCTTCATTATCGGTATAACCACGCACGCGAATGTAATTGTCAACAGGGGCAATAATATCTTTTACTAAGCCAACGACTTGCTTGGCTCGTTGCTGTGCAACGGCACTGCCCGATGAAAACAGCATCCCAGAGCTTAGTTCAATGATAAGCCAGTCTTGATGTAACTCTAAACTCGCTTCGCCATCACGAATTTCATCAATCAGTGCAGACTGCAATTTCGTGAGTAAGCTGTCGAGGGGCTTGCCAAGATGCTTTTTCTCAATATTACTGGTTTCGCTTTGCCCATCGAGTAGCTCAGGCCCTTGCTCTTCTTTACGAATGCTCTCACCGTACAAAATATCGTTCTCGGTGCTGACTCTGTCAGTTAATATGCCCGTGCCATTAACGCCTGTGCCCACCTGCTGTTGCTGACGAGCAGACTTTTCAAACACCTGTTCAAGAGAGTCTGAGAGAATTTGAAAGTCTTCATTCTTACTAATTGCGATTGCATACATGACCACAAAAAAAGCAAACATGATGGTCATGTAATCGGCATAAGAAACTAGCCAGCGTTCGGTGTGTTGGTTTTTTGACGTGTTATGACGCAAGCGACGGCGCATCATGTTAAATTACTCGTCAACTAAGCTTGGACGCTCTACACGATACGCCTCAAGTTTTAGTTCGATATTTAGTGGGCTCTCACCTTGCGAGATAGCAATAATGCCTTCAGCAAGTAATTCATGATACAGCATTTTTTGTTCAATTTGCTGCTTAAGCTTATTCGCCATTGGCAAAAAGAGTAAGTTAGCTAAACCAACACCATAAATGGTGGCGATAAAAGCAGTTGCTACACCCGCACCCAGTTTTTCAGGATCCGTTATAAACTGCATGGCCTGAATCAAACCTAACACGGCCCCTAAAATACCAATTGTTGGACTATAGCCGCCCATTGCTTCATAAACACGACTTACCTCGAGTAAGCGTTCGCGTTCTAGCATTAAATCAATCTCAAGGGTATCTCTGAGTTTTTGTTCATCAATCCCATCAACAAGTAGACTCAAGCCTTTTGCCGCATACGGGTCTGAATGAGATAATGCTTCAGATTCTAGTGCTAAGTAACCTTCTTGACGTGCCTTGTGTGACCAACGCTTCACTTGTTCTATAGCAGCTTCAATATCATGATACGGAGGGAAGAACACCCAATGACTGATCTTAAGCGTTTTGGTAAAGACACTACCAGGAGTCTGTAGCATCACAGCCCCGAGTGTCCCACCTAAAACAATGATCAGCGCCGGACCATTGAATAATGCACTGACAACACCGCCTTCAAGTGCATAACCAAAAGCAATGGCGCCTAAGGCAACGATTAAGCCAAGAAACGAGAGCTTATCCACAGCCAGTCTCTCGAGTTAAGCGCGCTGCAACATCATTGAGTGCGAGGCTTTCGCTCGCTAATCCTGCGTTTGCAACAGCTTGTGGCATACCGTACACCACACTGGTTTTTTCATCTTGCGCCCAAATGGTTGCACCCACTTGCTTGAGCATGCGTGCACCATCACGGCCATCTGCGCCCATACCAGTTAAGACTACCGCCAGCACATCACCGGCAAAGGTTTTTGCGGCACTCGCAAAGGTGACATCGACGCTAGGTTTGTAGGTAATACGCGGGCTGTCATCTTCAAACACACGTAGTGTGCGAGAGCCGCCGCGCCCTTCAATCAGCATTTGTTGACCACCAGGTGCTAAATAAGCTGTCCCTGGCACTAAACGGTCACCATTTTGCGCTTCTTTCACATTGATTTTGCATAGGCCATTAAGCCTTGCAGCAAAGGCTGGCGTAAACGCCGCTGGCATATGCTGAATCAGCAAAATAGGGTGTGGGAAGTTAGCTGGCAACTGAGTCAAAATTGTTTGCAGTGCCACAGGCCCACCAGTTGAAGTACCAATCGCAACCAACTGATATTTTTTACCGGAGGCACGCATACTACTCACTGATGAAGACGATCCAGCAGATGAACTAGCAGGCGCTGTCGCAGTACGACTAAAGCTACGATCAGGCTGAACAATACCGCTGCTGGTCGTTGTGCTACGAGTTGGCGCAGATGTCGGTGTTGTTCTGGTCACTGGCGCTGGACGCGTAAAGCGAGAAAGTCGACGACGACCAATTTCTTTTACTTTATTTTGTAAAAGCGCAATTGCATCTTCATTATTGCGGGCAATATCTTCGAATTTTTTCGGTAAAAAATCTAACGCCCCAGCATCCAGTGCATCTAGGGTTGCTGTTGCGCCATCACGGGTGAGTGATGAAAACATTAAGATAGGAGTCGGTGTTGCTGCCATTATTTCTTTCACGGCACTAATGCCATCAAGAACTGGCATTTCAACATCCATAGTAATTACATCAGGTCTTAATTCACGGGCTTTATCTACCGCTTCACGACCATTTACGGCAAAACCAATTACCTGAATATTGCTGTCTTGCTCTAAAATTTCGCTCACTCTACGGCGAAAAAAGCTTGAATCATCAACAACTAATACTTTGACTGCCATTGGCACTCTCTTGTTTTATTTCATTGAAAGTGCAGCTTGAGCGCTGCACTTTACTATTTATTATTAGCCAACGTAGTGCTTCAGCATGCTAGGTACGTCTAAAATAAGTGCGATACCCCCATCAGACGTGATGGTTGCACCAGCCATACCCGGTGTGCCTTGCAATAATGCATCAAGAGGTTTAATTACCACCTCTTCTTGACCAATTAACGAGTCAACCACAAAGCCCACTTGTTTAGTGCCTATTTGAACAATAACCACGTGACCTTCTGCTTTGCGCTCTTGGCGGTTGGCTCCTTTTACTAACCAATGTTGTAAGTAGAAAAGCGGTATCGCTTTTTCACGTACAATAATTGTCAGCTGACCATCCACTACGTTTGTTTTCGTTAAATCAAGATGGAATATTTCGCTTACACCAGCAAGTGGTAAAGCAAATGTTTGCTCACCAACAATAACCATTAAGGTTGGTAGAATCGCAAGCGTCAACGGCACCTTGATTTCAAGTGCAGTCCCTACACCTAATTCAGACTGAATATTAACTGAGCCGTTTAATTGGGTGATTTTAGTTTTCACTACATCCATACCCACGCCACGGCCTGAAATATCAGAGATTTCTTCTTTCGTTGAGAAACCTGGCGCAAAAATTAGATTATATGCTTCTGTATCTGATAAACGGCTTGCTTGGTCATGGTCGATAACACCTTTGGTGATCGCAATTTTCTTCAGTTTCTCTGCATCCATACCCGCACCATCATCGCGGATAGTAAGTAGGATGTGGTCACCTTCTTGCGAAGCCGACAGGGTTACAGTACCTGTACGCGGCTTGCCTGCTGCTTCACGCACATCAGGCATTTCAATACCATGGTCAACCGAGTTACGCACTAAGTGCACTAAAGGATCGGCCAGAGCTTCTACTAAGTTTTTATCTAAATCGGTTTCTTCACCAACTAATTGTAAGTTGATGTCTTTTCTTAAGCTACGCGCTAAGTCACGAACAACGCGTGGAAAACGACCAAAGACTTTCTTGATTGGCTGCATGCGGGTTTTCATAACCGCACCTTGCAAGTCAGCTGTCACCACATCTAGATTAGAAATAGCTTTACCCATTGACTCGCTGTTGCTGTTATTAGCAAGGCTTACCAAACGGTTACGAACCAATACTAACTCACCCACCATATTCATGATTTCATCAAGGCGTTTTGTATCAACACGTACGGTTGTTTCAGCCTGTGGTGGTGGCGCTTTCTTTGGCGCTGCTGCAGCGACGGGAGCTTTTTCCGGTGCTTTTGCTGGAGCTGGCGCTGGTTTACTTGCTGCTGGTGCAGGTTGAGCCGCAGGTTTTGAAGCTGCTGGTTGAGCTGGTTTTGCAGGCTCCACTTTAGGCGTTTCTGGCGCTTTTTCTGGCGCAGCCGTTTCTAAAGACTGTGGCGCACTGCCTTTCCCATGTAATTCGTCAAGTAAGGCTTCAAACTCGTCATCGCTAATTTCATCGTCTGAACCACTACTTGTTGCTTCTGCAGCAGGTGTTGGTGCAACAGGTTCAGCAGCTTTAACAGGTTCTGACTGAGCAACTTTATCTTGTTTTACTTCACCGAAATTGCCAACGCCGTGTAACTCATCTAATAAGCTGTCAAATTCGTCATCAGTGATGTCGTCACTGTCGCTACTAATTACATCTGGCGTGGTTGAAGCAGGACCTTGCCCCTTGCCATGAAGCTCATCAAGTAGGCTTTCAAATTCATCTTCGGTGATTTCGTCAATGTTCTGTGATTCAGGCTTGCTATCTGCAAGACCACCGCCATCAAACAACATGTCGAAAGCAAATGGGTCATCTTCATCAATATTATCTGTCGCGATATCAGCTGTAACGTCAGGCGTATCGACAACTGGCTCTTCAATAACAGGCTCTTCAGGTGCAACTGCAACATCGCCTGCTACAGAAATATCTTCACCAGCGAGCTCTTCTGCTGTAGGTGGCTGGCTTAATTTATGAAGAACATCTAATAGGGCTTGATCTGCGGGCTCTGGTTGTTCGCGATTTTGAATCGTAGCGAACATTTCATTGATAGTGTCGAGGGCCTGTAGGATTACATCCATCAGCTCAGGTGTAACTGTACGCACACCTTGACGTAATAAATCGAAAACATTCTCTGCACCATGACACGCATCAACAAGCTCTGTCATGCTCAAGAAACCTGCACCACCTTTTACAGTGTGAAAGCCTCTAAAAATGGCGTTTAAAAGATCTTTGTCTTCTGGGTTATTTTCAAGCTCGACTAATTGCTCTGACAAAAGCTCTAAGATTTCCCCTGCTTCAACAAGGAAATCCTGTAATATATCTTCATCGACTTCAAAGCTCATGCAGCTACTCTCCTCTTAGAAGCCCAGACTTGATAATAGGTCATCGACTTCATCTTGTCCTGAGACAACATCATCGCGAGACTCACTATCAATAATCGGCCCTTCAGGACCTGCTAGTGTATCACTGGTCGCAGGTGCTTTTTCTATGGCCTGTTTTTCTTGTTGTTGATGACCATCTTCTTGACTGCCAAACACAGTTAAGAGATTAATTAAACTGTCTTCTACTTCACGCACTAATTCGATAACTCGGCGGATAACCTGCCCCGTTAAGTCTTGATAGTCCTGAGCCATCAACACATTAGTCATCAAACCTTGTAATTCGTCGGTTTTGGTGTGCGAGTTATTCATGAACTTATCTAAGCTATGACATAACGATTTAAATTCACCGAGTTCAATTTCTCGGCTCATTAAACGATCCCAAGTGGGTTTTATTGTTGCGATTTCATCAGCAAGTTGTTGTGCAATCGGTAAACTTGCTTCAACCGCATCCATGGTTTTATTTGCGGCGCTTTCTGTCATTTCCATAACATAATTTAAGCGCTGCTTAGCGTCTGGGATCGCTTCGGTAGTTAAATCGGCGAGACGAGTATCTAAGTCAAAGTTTTTTAACGCTTCATGAAGCTGACGCGTCAATTTACCGACTTCAGCAAACAACTCTGATTGTTCTTTTGATGCAGCTTCAAGAATCAGCTTATCGGCTTTTTCTTGTTCACCATTTTCAAGATACTCAACAAGTTGACGAGCTTGCTCTAAACTTATTTGAGGCGCAGCAAGTGCTGACATAAGCCTCTCCCCTTAGATTAACCTAAACGTTCGAACACTTTTTCCAATTTGGTTTTAAGTGTCGCAGCAGTGAATGGTTTAACGATATAGCCATTAACACCTGCTTGAGCAGCAGCAACAATTTGTTCTTTTTTCGCTTCAGCTGTCACCATTAATACAGGAATATGCTTAAGGCTATCATCAGCACGAATTGCGCGTAACAAATCAATACCTTGCATACCAGGCATGTTCCAATCTGTTACAACAAAATCAAATTCTTGATTTTGTAGCATTGGTAATGCTGTTGAACCGTCGTCAGCTTCCTGCACATTGGTAAAACCTAAATCCCTTAATAGATTTTTAATGATACGTCTCATTGTAGAAAAATCATCAACAACAAGAATTTTCATGTTTTTATCCAAAACATCCTCCGGTGAGGTTTGAACCTTTATTTACTTACTACTAATTAATCCAGTCATTGATTTTTGCTTTGAGCTTAATCATCGCCTGACCATGTATTTGACTCACACGCGACTCGCTAACATCGAGTATGTGTCCTATTTCTTTTAAGTTCATTTCGTCGTTGTAGTACAAAGACAAAACAAGAGCATCTCTTTCTGGTAACGATTGGATTGCCGTTAATAGAGACAGGTTAAACCGCTCATTTTTAACGTTATTAAACGGTTTGTCTAGTCCTAAATCCTGACCTACTGGTGTGATGACGTCTTCATCTACGCCTAAGTCTTCTATACCTAATACTTTACTCGAATTTACATCATGTAGAATATGATGGTACTCATCCAGTGTAATATCAAGTTTTTCAGCTACTTCAGTGTCTTTTGGTTCACGATTTAGCGTACTTTCTAATTCAGATATGGTTTCAGCCACAAGGCGGGCATTGCGGTGAACTGAGCGTGGCGCCCAATCACCTCTACGAATTTCGTCTAACATCGCACCACGAATACGAATACCTGCGAAAGTTTCGAAGCTTGCACCTTTGCTAGCATCAAAGTTTTTTGACGCTTCAATCAGGCCAATCATACCTGATTGAATTAAATCATCGAGTTGCACACTGGCAGGTAAACGAGCAATTAGATGGCACGCCACTTTTTTAACTAAAGAGGCATGTTTTTCAACAATCGCATTCAGATTCTGTGCTGATTGATATCCCATCGCTTTATTCACCGATGTTGTCATAGTTAGCCGTTTACTAGTTTTTCAATAAAAAATTCTAAATGGCCAGACGGTTGATTAGGGATCGGCCACTTAACTGCTTTTGTTGCTAATGTTTTGAACGCTACCGCTGCCGGTGAGTTCGGGAATAATTCAACAATCACTTTTTGACGACGCGTTGATTTACGCATGTTCTCGTCATAAGGAATGGTTGCTACTAACTCCATTGAAACATCTAAAAAACGATCCGTTACTTTTGAAAGTTTAGCAAATAATTCTTGCCCTTCACGCATACTGCGCACCATATTGGCAACAATTTTAAATTTGTATACGCCATGCTCACGGCTCAGGACTTTAATAAGTGCGTAAGCATCGGTAATTGAGGTAGGTTCATCACATACAACCACAACAACATCTTGGGCTGCACGAGAAAAGCTTAATACCATGTCAGAAATACCCGCAGCGGTATCGACAATTAAAATATCAAACTCGGTGTTTAACTCGCTAAAAGCGCGAATAAGGCCTGCATGCTCTGAAGGTGTTAATTCCACCATGCTTTGTGAGCCAGACGTTGCTGGTACAATTTTAATGCCTGCAGGGCCTTCAACAAGTATTTCATCAAGCTCACACTCGCCTGATAAAACATGAGATAAGTTACGTTCAACACGAAGGCCAAGCATTACGTCACAGTTTGCCAGACCTAAATCGGCATCTAATACTAATACACGATTACCTAGCTGACCTAATGCGATTGCGGTATTGAGTGAAACGTTGGTTTTACCCACACCACCTTTACCGCCAGTAACAGCGATAACTTTAACGCCACTATTATTATTTTGATTCATTTTGCGCAGGCCGCTTGCTTGATCTAATACTGTGTTAATCATACATCCCTACTGTGTTCGACGCTACTGCTTGACGTCTTGAATGTTGTGCTTTTGCTCGTTTTAAATACAATTGTTCAGCTTTTTTCACTAGTTTTTCAGCATTCGCTACGCGAATATCCTCAGGAACGCGCTGACCGTTAGTAAGATACCCTATTGGCAGACGATTTTGAATCGCTATGCTAATAATCTCACCTAAACTTAAAGATTCATCCAATTTAGTGAAGATACAGCCACTTAGGTGAACCTTTTTAAAGTGTCTTACGGTTTCTTGCAAGACATTAATCTGTGCTGTTGCACTTAATACTAAATAACTACGAATATCAACACGCTGATTACGCATTAGGGTGTTTAATTGCTCAGTTAAACGTAAGTCGCGTTGGCTCATACCCGCTGTGTCTATTAATACTAGACGCTTATTACGTAAATGGTATAACACTTCTGCTAATTCATTCGCATCTTTTACTTGCTTTACGCCACAGCCAATAATACGACCATAAGTCGCCAATTGTTCGTAGGCACCAATTCTGTAAGTATCAGTAGTGATCAACGCCACTTTATCGGCGCCATATTTTTGCGCACCTAATGCAGCTAGTTTTGCAACTGTAGTAGTTTTACCAACGCCTGTTGGTCCCACTAACGCAAATACACCGCCTTGACGCAATATTTCGTTATTCGTTGTATGCATTTGGTTTTCAACCATTTGCAGTAATGCTTGCCATGCTTGTTGGCGAGATACATCGTCAGGAATGAAACACGCCATTTGCTCTGCTACATCACGCTCAATGCCCATACCAGCTAAGCGGTCAATCATACACGCACGAGTCGGATCGCGACGGGCCATGTCTTGTTGCATTAAGCCAGAAACTTGGTGTTCAAGTAATTGACGGATCGCGTTCATTTCTTCGCGCATGGTCGTCATTTCTGACTGATTAGCTGGCGCAGCGCTTTTGTGCTCTGCTGGTGAATCTAAATCATCAAAACCAGAATCTAAGTCGTCATCAAAACCTAAGCTATGCGCTTGAGTTTGCACACGAGGCGCTGCTTGTTGTTGAAAACGAGGAGCGTGTGCATACTCAGGTTGTTGTTGCTGATAGCTAGGTGCTTTAGGCTGATAGTGTTCACTGGTATCGATACCAGATTGGCTAAACATTGATGCAAGCTCTGGCGAACGAGGGCGTGGGGCTTGACGCTCAAGTAACGCTTGTAGGCTATCAGCAACTTTCGCTTGCGGCTCAGGCTTGGCACGCATTGGCTCTGGCTTAACAAAGTTATGCTGTGGTGCAGGTTTTGCTTGCACCACAGGTGCTGCTTCGGCTTTCGGGGCTGCTTTGTCATAGTCAACTGCTGCAACGATTTCAACACCGTTAGCAAGCTTTTTGTTCGACATAATAACCGCATCAACACCTAGTTCATCTTTCACTTCTTTCAGTGCTGTGCGCATATCTTTAGCAAAAAAACGTTTAATTTTCATGGTTCAACCCCTTTACTATCCTATTGTTGGCCTACTGAGCTGACAATCTTAATCTGTCTTTCGTCTGGTACCTCTTGGTAAGACATCACCCTTAAACCTGGGATGGTGTACTTAACGAATCGAGATAACACAGTACGTAACATTCCTGACGTTAACAGTATCGAAGGTTCACCGGCCATTTCTTGGTTTTGATGCGCTTCATTCAATGATTGTTGAAGTCGCTCTGCAAGGCCTGGCTCTATTCCGGCACCTTCGTCACCTGCATTCTGAAGTGACTGATGCAACATCTGTTCCAACTCAGGCGCCAAGGTTATGACAGGGATCTCAGAAGACATACCAACAGCGTCTTGAACGATAAGTCTGCGCAGTGAAATTCGCACTGCAGCCGTTAGTACATCAGGGTCTTGGCTACGCGGGCCATACTCAACAAGGGTTTGAACAATTGAACGCATATCGCGAATTGCTACCCCTTCATTGAGTAAGTTTTGTAGCACTTTAACAACAGTAGTAAGTGGTAATACGTCAGGAACCAGACCTTCAACAAGTCGAGGATGGCTCTTCGCTAACATATCTAATAAGTTTTGAACTTCTTCATGACCCAGTAGTAAAGCTGCGCTATTAGTGAGTAACTGACTAATATGAGTTGCAACCACAGTCGCTGAATCAACCACAGTATAGCCAAGTGACTGTGCTTCATCTTTTTGATCTGGTTTGATCCAAACCGCATCTAGACCAAATGCAGGATCTTTTGTTGCAACCCCTTTGATTGGACCAAATACTTGGCCTGGGTTGATTGCTAACTCATCACCATGTTTCAACTCACCCTCACCGCTTGAAACACCCATCATAGTGATTCTGTAAGCATTCGGATCAAGTTCTAAGTTATCGCGAATGTGCACAGGAGGTACCAAGAAGCCAAGCTCCTGAGACAGTTTCTTACGCACACCTTTGATACGATTTAACAGTTCCCCACCTTGAGATTGGTCAACAAGTGGAATTAAGCGATAACCTACTTCTAAACCAATAACATCAACTTGCTGTACGTCATCCCAGCCAAGCTCTTTTTGCTCTTGTTTATTAGCAACACCTGTACCTGGCGCACCACCATTTGCTTCTTGCTCTGCTTTTTCTGCTTCAGCTTTGGCTTTTTGTTGTTGGGTGAAATAAGCAAGGTAACCCAGTAATGCACCTAAACTTAAAAATGCGATATGCGGCATACCTGGTACTAGACCCATGATGATCAAAATACCTGATGCGATATAAAGAGACTTTTCGTTACCTAACTGGTTCTTAACTTGATCGCCCATATTGTGCGATTCATTTTGACGAGTAACGACGATTGCAGTACCGATTGACAGTAACAGTGAAGGTAGCTGTGCAACAAGACCATCACCAATGGTTAGTAAAGTATACACTTCCATCGCACGGCTGAACGATAAATCATGTTGGATCATACCAACAAATAAACCACCAACGATGTTAATCACTAGAATAACGATACCCGCTATTGCATCGCCTTTTACGAACTTACTCGCACCATCCATTGAACCATAGAAATCGGCTTCGCGGGTCACTTCTTCACGGCGTTCACGGGCTTGCTCTGCACTGATAAAACCAGCGTTTAAGTCAGCGTCAATCGCCATTTGTTTACCTGGCATTGCATCAAGAGTAAAGCGAGCTGATACTTCTGAAATACGGCCAGCACCTTTGGTGATAACCACAAAGTTAATAATGATTAAAATCAGGAAGACCACTAAACCAACAGCATAGTTACCGCCGATAACAACCGAGCCAAAGGCCTCGATAACTTTACCGGCTGCATCTCCACCATTATGACCTTCGAGTAATACTACACGGGTACTCGCGACATTCAGCGCTAAGCGCATGATAGTTGCAATCAGTAGTACCGCGGGGAACATACCAAATTCAAGGGGTTTCATGGTGTAAACCGTGACCAGCAACACCACCAGTGCTAACGCGATATTAAACGAAAAAAGAATATCTAAAAGAAATGGTGGCAGGGGTAAAATCACCATGCCCAGCGCTGCAAGTACCATTAATGGCGTGCCGATACCCTTCGCATATTCTTTTTTATCTCTGTTAAGTTGTTGTAATACCGCTTTAAATTCCATAATTCAACAATTTCAAAAAATTGACACTACACGGAATTTGCAATAACTATTCCAAGTTACATTGCTACTTATTAATATTTATAAGCATCGGGTATTGGGAGCTTTTTATTGAGGGGTACAGGGCGTTTTCCACGTCCTTTTTGGAAGCGTTTTAACTGGAAGACATAAGCCAGAACTTGCGCAACAGCAGTGAATAGCTGATCGGGTATTTGATGGCCGACATCGGTGGTGTGATACAGGGCACGTGTAAGCATTGGCGATTCAACAATGGGGACATCATTCCCCTTACCTACTTTACGAATTTGCATGGCAAGCTCATCGACCCCTTTGGCAATCACAATTGGTGCGCCAGCCTTGGCTGTGTCGTACTTAAGCGCGACTGAGTAGTGCGTCGGGTTGGTTACGATAACATCAGCATCGGGTACATCTTGCATCATCCGTCTTTGCGACATTTCACGCTGTGTACGACGGATACGGGCTTTTATTTGCGGATCACCCTCAGAGTTTTTATATTCGTCTTTCACCTCTTGTAGGGTCATTTTAAGCTGTTTGTGGTGCTTATGGCTTTGATAAGGGGCATCAATCGCAGCAATGAGTATCAAAGTACAAGTCAAACCTAAGAACATCCAAGATAGGATTTCGAGAGCATGAATAAAATTACCCGGCGCGCTTTCAATACTTAAATGCAGAATTTCATCGAAAAAGGTATTAATTAAGAACACCGCAAAACCGGCAACCACAACAAATTTTAAAATTGACTTAACCAGCTCTACCCCTGCTTGCGGGCCGAGCATACGTTTAATGCCTTTTGCAGGCGACATTTTACTTGCTTTTGGTGCTGCCGCTTGCCAACTGAAGTTATAGCCTCCTAAGAGCGTATTACCAATAAATGCAGCTATTACGATGATCAATACGAACATAGCCATGGGGAATAATAACGCATCTGCGACTATGCCCCACACTGAAAACATCTTAGTGGTATCGTAGGTTTCATTGCGATTAAGGCTTAATAAACGCCCCATCACATTATACAGACCTTTGCCAATTTCAGGGCCATACAGCAATAGCGAGACTGCCGAGAAGATAAGTACGAACATGGTGCCTAGCTCTTTCGAGCGAGCAACCTGACCCTTTTTCTTGGCGTCGTCTATTTTTTTCCCGGTGGGTTCTTCGGTTTTTTCTTGACCTGAATCTTCAGCCATGGCGTGCTCCTAAGGTGTACAACCAACAAGGCTGCACATTAACTCAACCATTTTTAACCACTGAAACTCAAATTGAGTCATGAAGTTACCTAGCGTTGCCCAAATAATCACGAGCCCTGCCACTAAGGTAAACGGAAAACCAATCGAAAAAATATTTAACTGCGGTGCTGCACGGGTCATTACACCAAACGACATGTTAATCACCAGCATGGCTGTCAGTGGTGCTAAAGCAAGTACCAAAGCGGTAGTGAACATCCAGCCACCCCACGTAACGATATCCCAGTAGTGATCAACTGACCACCAATTACCATCGATTGGTAAGACTTCAAAACTATGAATGACCATTTGGATCATCATTAAATGACCATTAAAAACAAAAAACAGTAAGGTCGCCAGAATCAAATAAAACTGACCAACTGCTGGCACGTTTAAGCCATTTGATGGGTCAACAACAGACGCAAAACCAAGACCGGTTTGCATCGCAAGTATTTGTCCAGCAAGAACAAAGGTATTAAGGAGTAAGGTTGATGCGAACCCGATTGCCACACCAATCAGCATTTGCTGAATTACCACAAGAACCATTTCAAACGAGAACAGATTATTAAAAGTTGCTTGCGGTAGCATAGGCACAGCGACAAAGGTTACCACCACAGCTAAACCTAGCTTAATACGGGTTGGTACATTCCTGGCGCCAAGCCCTGCCATGATCATAATCATGGAACTAATACGCACCAAAGGCAGCAAAAAGTCGCTGAGCCATTGAATGATGACAGCAAACGGAAATTCCATTTAGCCTGCAATCTCCGGTATCGACATCACTAATCGAATAAAATAATCCATGAGTTCTTGGGTAAACCAGTGACCGCCAACAATAAGCGCACTGATAGTGATTAGTAAGCGTGGTAAAAAGCTTAATGTTTGCTCATTGATTGAGGTTGCCGCTTGGAAAACAGCAACAACAAGACCAACTAACAAGCCTGGCACCACAATAGCCGATACTAATTTAATGACTAAAAACAAAGCATCACTGAGTATATCGACAAAAATTTCTGGTTCCATTTTGTGCCTCCGACCTAATTAAGTGCCTTGAATTGCATCGCTATACCCCAAGCCCAAAACTCTTCGCAAGCGTGCCCATTACTAGGCTCCAACCATCCACTAACACAAATAGCATGATCTTAAAGGGTAACGACACAATCATTGGTGAAAGCATCATCATACCCATTGCCATTAATACCGAAGCGACGACTAAATCCACAATCAAAAATGGGATAAAAAACATAAAGCCAATGATAAAGGCTGTTTGCAGTTCGCTGGTAACAAACGCAGGGATCAACACAATAAGCGGCGTGTCTTCTGGCGAATCGAGTTTGTCGTAACCGGCTATTTTCGCGAAGGTTTCTAAATCTTTAACCCTAACTTGCGAAAGCATAAACGCCTTCATTGGCTCTTTGGCAAGCTCTAACGCTTGCACGGAGGTAACCTGTTCATTTAGGTAAGGCTCTATAGCACGCTCATTCACCTGTTGATAAATTGGCGCCATAATAAAGATACTTAAAAACAGTGACATACCTAACAATATTTGATTCGATGGAGTTTGTTGCAGACCGATTGCCTGACGCAAAATAGCCAATACCACAATGATCCGAGTGAATGATGTCATCATAATGACCGCAGCTGGGATAAAACTCAGCGCTGTCATTATCGCTAACACTTGTAGCGTCACAGAGTAATCTTGAGAACCATCAGGGTTGGTGGTAATGGTCAGTGCTTCTATACCCTCAGCATTAACTGATGGCAGAAATAACACACTTGCTAAAATAAGTATCCACTTGATCATAGCGTTAATTCTTTTTATTTGAAGGTGATTGTGGGTTCAGTAACTTACCAAATTTTTTAGCAAGCTCTGGCAATTCTTTTTCTTGTAATGGTGTTTCTAGCTTGTGCAGGTAATTAATACTGTGCGGGGTCACACCAATTAAGTGCTGAGCGTTATCAATTTCAATGACCATTAAGCGTTCACGAGAGCCCAAAGGCAAACTACGCACAACTTTAAACTCATCACTATTGGCAAGATTTGGGTTTAATTTTTTTACCAAAAAAGCCAATGCAACAATAACGACCAACACTAAAAGCAAAGACATCACCATAGACAGTAAATCTGCCGTAGGTGATGCCGTTGGAAATGCAGTGCTCGACGC
This sequence comes from Pseudoalteromonas sp. S4492, assembly GCF_005886115.1. Taxonomy (NCBI): domain Bacteria; kingdom Pseudomonadati; phylum Pseudomonadota; class Gammaproteobacteria; order Alteromonadales; family Pseudoalteromonadaceae; genus Pseudoalteromonas; species Pseudoalteromonas sp. S4492. The sequence continues at coordinate 70,117 of NZ_PNCP01000004.1, read as the reverse complement.
ACTCGCTAAAGCGATTAACACATTCATCGTAACTTTTTAATACGTTCAACTTGGCTAATAACGTCAGTTAAACGAATACCAAACTTATCGTTTACCACAACGACTTCACCGTGAGCGATAAGCGTCCCATTAACCAACACATCAAGAGGCTCACCAGCAACACGGTCTAGTTCAACCACTGAACCTTGGTTTAGCTGTAGTAAGTTACGAATATTGATTTTTGAACGACCCACTTCCATCGAAATAGTGACGGGAATGTCTAAGATGGTATCGAGTTTGCGTTTTTCATCGCCAGAGAGCTCATGTCTCTCATCTTTTAATTCATCAAGCTCTGCCACAGCAGCATCGCTTGAGGCATTTTCGGCTTCCTCAGCTTCGGCTAAGGCCGCTGCCCATTCGTCCATTGTATCTTGATCATCACTCATTATGTTTAACCTTATAAATCGACTACCAGTCTAAATCTACACCTTCAGATAAATGTAGATCTTCTTCTAGTTCTGCTAATTCTGCATCTGAATCCAGTTTTTTGCCACCTTTTGTGAACACATGTAGTTCTGACTTAACTGATTCAGGGCGTTTAATTTTTTCGCTAATTTGGAGTGCCACATTGTCACGAGAACGACCCATTTTCGCTCTAAAGGTCGGCAGCTCTTCAATAAATACGGTGATATGTTCTGGCATTTCAACAGGGATAATATCGCCAGCTTTAAGCTCCATGATTTGTTGCAGCGTTAAATCAACTTCAAGTAATTGCGTTGATAAATCCACTTCAACATCCATGATTTCATCACGCAGTGCCTTACTCCAACGCAAGTCGGTATCTTCAGTGTCTGATTGCACACCAGCATCGAGTAATTCACGAATAGGCTCAAGCATTGAGTAAGGTAATGCGATATGGAAATCACCACCCCCACCGTCAAGCTCAATATGGAAAGAGCTAATAACAACGACTTCGGTCGGACTTACGATGTTAGCCATTGCAGGGTTTACTTCTGAGTCAAGGTACTCAAAAGACACGTCCATAACTGGTGCCCATGCTTCTTTATAATCTTCAAAGATGATTTTAAGCAGCATTTGTACGATACGGCGCTCTGTTGGGGTAAATTCACGGCCTTCAATTTTTGCATGATAACGGCCATCACCACCAAAGAAGTTATCCACCAAAATGAATACTAAACGCGCTTCCATGGTAATTAAGCCAGTCCCTTTTAACGGACGAAAACGGACCATGTTTAAGCTGGTTGGCACGAATAAGGTATGGATGTATTCGCCAAACTTAATCATCTGCACGCCGTTAATTGACACCTCAGCGGTGCGGCGCATCATATTAAATAGGCTAATTCGCATATGACGGGCAAAACGTTCATTCACGATTTCCAAGGTCGGCATACGACCACGGACAATACGATCTTGTGATGAGAAGTCATACTGTAGAGTATTACTGTCTAAATCATCACCGTCGTGAATATCTTCCTCTTCGACTTCATCAACGCCGTGTAAGAGCGCATCAATTTCGTCTTGAGATAATAAATCGCTCACGCTGACCCCTTATTGCATCACAAAGCCGGTAAATAATACCCGCTCAATCACTTTGCTGCCTTCAACATCATTTAATGCTGATTGCACTTTTTCAAGTGCTGCTACACGCACTGATTCTTTACCTTCGCTGGTACCTAATTCATCAGCTGTCGTGGTAGAAAGTACGCTTAACAATGTACTTTCGATAAGTGGAATATGCTTTTTCGCAGTTTCTTCATTTACTTCACCACGCACTAGCAACTGTACTTTTATCTGCACGATTCGGTCGCGGCTAGCGCCTGGCACGTTAAAAACAAATGGACGAGGCATGGCTACATAAAGGGCTGAGCCAACTTGTGCCGAACTTGATGGTGCAGCAACCTCAGCAGCGGTTGTTTCATCTGCCAAACTCTCTTCCGGAGCATCACCACCCATAAACAAAAAGTAACCTGCTGCTGCACCAACAATCAACACTACAGCAGCAATGATGATAATCAGCTTCTTTTTGCCTTTACCTGTATCTTCTATTTCTAAATTTGCTTCTTCGGCCATTGTTAATTCCTTCAGCGTTACAGCTATTAGCCCATCATGCTGTAACTATTTTATTTCTTATAATAGCAGGACTTATGCATAGTAATCTATTGATGATGAAGATTGTTGTCGAGAAGTTTCTGAGCTTTGCGCTGATACTTCTGGTTGTTGCTCATCTGTTTGTTGATTTCCAGCGAACTGCCCCTGCCCTGACTGCCCATCTTGTTGCTCAGGGCTACCTTGCTGAATACTGCTCTCACCCAGCTCAATCCCTTGTTGTGCTAACATTTCTCTTAAACGTGGCATTGACTGCTCTAATGCCTCTTTAGCCTGCTGATTTTGCACTACAAAATTAATTTGAGCTTGCTCAGCATCACTACGTATACGAATTTGCATACTGCCCATTTCTGGCGGGTCTAAGCGAATTTCAGCTTCTTTATTATTAATATTTAATAATGCACTCACGCGCTCTTGAAGCATCTTCGCTGCATCACTTTTTATGATGTTTATCGCTTGCATTACACCAGGGTCAACGCTCACTGATTTGGATTGAGCCTGCGTTTGTGCTGTGGTTTGCGTATGCATTGTTTGTACATCAAGCGCTTGCTCATATTGCTGATGCGCCACTTCATAAGCACCAGTTTGAGTCGCCGTATTCAAAGGCGCCGTTAATTGATTAAATAATTGCGCCACACGGGGCGTCACAGCTTCTTGGGTGCGTTCGCTATTGAGCTTAACCTCTTGCTCTGCAATGACGTCTTCACCAGCAATCGCTTCACTCACCTGCGCTGCAACTTGCGCTGTGTTATTTTGTTTCGCTTTATTATTTTCAGCATTGACCGTTACTGCACTTACTGGCATCGCTGCACTGGCTGTTGCAGGGGTATTAATTGCCTCAGTAAGCACCGTTTGTGCCGCAGATAATTTTTCGTACTGAGCTGTGCCCGGCGTTAGCGTTTGTAACTGAGTATTCACTTTGTTTAACAGTGCTTGCTGTTCATCTTTACTAAGAGCAGTAAGCTGCTTTTCTACGCTTGCAGGCAGTTTGCTATCAAGGGCTTTATTATCTGCGAGTTTAACGTCTTGCTGCGTCTGACTGTCATCAGCAATTTCTGGCTCTACAGCTTGTTGTGATACAACACTCTGTGTAGTTTGTGTTGTAGGCTTACTACTCATCACATCAGTCAATAGCGACTTGATTGTTGCCACCTCATCAGCACCAAGCTTGTTATCAGCTTTTAGTTGATTTATTTGTTGCTCAAGTTGCTTTTGTTGTTCAGACGTTAAAGATAACCCCTTAGCGAACTCACTTACCGCTTGTCCATCACCACTTTGCACTTTTGCAAATAGGCTAACGATTGACTTATCTGTTACTGGTTTTTCTGTAAATGCTAGTTCTAACTTGATTGCTGCGTCAGTTGGTTTGTCTGATGTTCTCGCTGCGCTTGCTGCATCGCTTTTTTGAACTACCAACTCATCAGTAGCTAGATTTACCGCTGACTTATCACCGTTGTTTTGTGCTTGCTTTGCCGTCACATCAGCCGTTTTCACATCACTTTGAGTGCCATTATCTGTATCGCTAAGTAGTTTGTTTAAAGCAACTTTGCTTGTCTCATTTGCATCAGGCACTTTTTCTTCAGATGATTTTAATGTGTCTACATTCGCTGATTGTTTTTTGGCGCTATTTAAAAGAGCGTCTACATCAACTGCTGTTTCTTTACTGTCAATTACTTGTGCTGCACTGGCAATGTTAGCCACCTGAGGTTTTGTATCAGGCGTATTAACAGCAGACACACCCTGCTTTTCTTTATCGGTTAATGGGCTATCAACAATGGGGGTCACGCTATCTTTTGGCGGTAAATCACCCATCGCTTTTAGTTGGCTATCAACCGCTGTCGCAACTTTTGACTTGTGTAATAAGCTTGATACAGAATTGTCATCTTGTGCTACGATTTTTGAATCATCGGTCTTTGCAACCTCTGTCATCGGTGACGGTATAACCGGTGTAATAGTATCGATTGGGGTTGGCTTTTTATCAACAACCACCGGACTAAACTCATTATTTCCAATCAGTTTATTAACTTTCGTACTCATTGCTTGAGCTGCATTTATTTGTGAAAGTAATGAATTTTCTTCGTCTTCGACAAGCGCGAGTTCATCGCCTTGCTCTTTAGTTACAGCTTCATTACGAATATCTGGACTTGTTTTAGATTGCTGCTCTGTAGACGTGGTAGCAGTTGCAACTTTAGCATCACTAGTTGTGTTCTCATCACCTAATTTGGCATCTGATTTAGGCTCTTCAGAAAGACTAATAGCTTTAGTTTCATCAACAGAGTCGGTGTCGGTATCACTTTTTGGTTGAGATTTGGTACTTGCATGCGCGTTTGCCGCTTCACTTGCTTCTGTGAGTGAAGTTAAAAAGCTTAATCCCGATGCTTTTTCGTTAGACTCTATGTCTTTGCCTGAAAAACCAGTACCTTGCTCAGTTTTAACCTGCAAATTGATATCACTGATCGCCATAATTCACCTAACCTAGTAACCTAAAGAAATGAGGCAATTTGCCGCCGCAAGTGCCAAAATTAATGCTTCTGATTAAGTAAATGCAATTAACATGCCTAAAAAGGTTAGAATTTTAGAGAAGTGCGTTTTTAAGCTGACGCTGATAAAACTGATTTGAAGCAAATTCGTCTAACATTTTTTGCTCTGCTTTCGCCACCAGCATCGCTTGCTTTTCAGCTTGCTTTTCAATCAACTTCGCCACTGCTTTTGCTTTAACTTGCTGTTTTAACCACAAGGCTTTTCGCTGAGTGACTACTTGTTTTGCAGTATTCACAGTACTTGCTTGCTGGCGTATGGCTTCTTCAATTTTCGCGATAAACGCATGATATTGACTAAACCCGGCACTAGACAAACCAGAACGCCCTTTCAAATGTAACTGCTGAGAATACTCCATGCGAAAGTTATTCAACCCTTGCAGTTTTTGTTGATTACTTTGTAAGTGCTGCTGCGCTTTTAAGTAATCCATACGTAATGATTCTTCTTTATCGCTCTCAAGTTTTAACAATAAATCAAGTTTACTTTTAGCCATTAGCCTTGTCCTAATAACTGCGCAAGACCTTGCAGACCATCATCATAACTAATAACGTCTTTCATGCCTTGCTGAAGGAATTGATTGACTCGCGGCATCATATTGATTGCTTGGTCGAGCATAGGGTCGGTGCCTTTTTGATAGGCCCCTAACGTGATCATGTCTTTGTTCTGTTGATACATTGAATACACTTGCTTAAGCACTCGGGCTTGTTGCATATGCGCTTCTGAAACAACCTGTGGCATAACACGAGAAATCGATTTTTCGATATCAATGGCTGGATAATGACCACTGTCGGCTAAATCTCGAGATAAAACAATGTGACCATCTAAAATAGCGCGGGCCGAGTCAGCGATTGGGTCTTGCATATCATCGCCCTCACTAAGTACAGTGAAGAACGCTGTAATGGCACCTTGCCCTTCACCACCATTACCAGCACGCTCCACCAGCGCAGGCAATTTAGCAAATACTGAAGGCGGGTAACCTTTGGTTGCCGGAGGCTCGCCAACCGCTAAGGCGATTTCACGTTGTGCCATGGCATAACGGGTAACAGAGTCAAGTAATAACAACACGTTAAGGCCTTGATCGCGGAAGTATTCCGCAATCGTCACTGCACTTTCACAGCCTTTTAAACGCATTAATGGCGAAGCATCGGCAGGAGCAGCTACGACCACTGAGCGCTTACGACCTTCGACGCCAAGGATTTCTTCAATGAACTCTTTTACCTCACGGCCACGCTCACCCACAAGCCCTACCACGATCACATCCGCTTCAGATCCGCGGGTCATCATCCCCAGTAACACTGACTTACCGACACCAGAGCCTGCAAACAGACCCATACGCTGGCCTTGACCTACGGTAATAACAGAATTGATGGCTCGTACCCCCACGTCCATAGGCTGACTAATTGGACGTCTTGCTAGTGGGTTAATTGGGTTTTGCGCAAACTTTAGGTGATGCTCAGCATTAATGGCACCTAAGCCATCAAGTGGGCGACCAAGACCATCCACCACTCGGCCAAGTAAGCTCATGCCAACCGGCAACCCGGTTTCGTTTACTTTTGGGATAACTCGCGCACCAGGCAGTACGCCAGAGATGTGATCATTTGGCATTAAATAAAGTGTTTGGTCGTTAAACCCCACAACTTCAGCATCAACAAAGCCGTTTATCGTCTCAATTCTACATTGACTGCCAACGGGCGCTCTAAGACCTTTTGCTTCCAGTGTTAAACCGACAACACGCGTCAGAATACCGGCAACAGCCGGTTTAGGAGCCTTGATATGTTTTTCATAGCGCTGTAAGCGTTCGCTAAGAGTCATTGATTGAGCACTCATGATGAGCCTAAAAAGTGTTAGATACCACTACTATGCAAAAAGTTTTCCAACGTTTCTTTGACGCGGGTTTTTATTGTCATATCGAGCGATGATTGCGGGGTTTTAATTTCACAACCACCACGCTCTAAGGTTGGCTCAGCCACTAACTGCCAATGGTTATCTGCAATGGTTTGTTCGCCATAACTTTCGGTAATTAAAGCGATGTCATCAGGATGTAAGTGAATACGTACTTTCGCTTGCTCTTCACCTAATGCGTCAATGGCTTGCTTTAATGCATGCAAAATAATCTCTGGGGAGGTTTTAATTTCTTGGTAAACTAAGACCTCTGTCAGCATCACTGCTAACTGCACTAACTGCTTCTCTGCACTTTCATCAACTTTTGATAATGGCTGAGATAAGCTATCAAGTAAGCTTCTTAACGTGGTTAGTTGCTCTTCTAAAATTGGCTTGATTTCTTCTTGGCCTTGTTCTTTACCAAGTTCAACGCCTTCTTTAAAGCCCGCTTCTTTACCTTCATGAGCGCCCTTTTCAAAGCCATCAATGTAGCCTTGTTCATGGCCTTGCTTTAACCCTTCTTCAAAGGCATCTTGACGAATTCGCTCAAGCTCTGCCATGGTTAATGCTGGGATCTCAGGCTCTTCAGGCTGTTCTTCAACCTGTTGTTTTTGCTGCTCTTTGCGGTATAGGTCAGCTAATGGCGTGCCATACGCTGTAGAGCGCCCTGCCAGTTTTCGGGTATCTTGTGCAACATCAGGAATCGGCCAGTTTTCCAGTAATTCATCGACTGCTTCACTGGCATGCACAGGACGTCCGGTATGAAACGAAGGCTTAGTCATGGTTTACAGGAACTCCTCACCACCACCGCCACCAAGCATAATTTCGCCTGAGTCAGCTAAACGACGTGCCGTTGAAAGAATTTCTTTTTGTGCTGCTTCTACTTCACTAATACGAACAGGGCCCATCGCCTCTAAATCATCAGCAAGTAACTCTGCGGCACGTTTCGACATATTACCCAAGATTTTCTCTTTCAGGGCTTCATCTGTACCTTTGATTGCTTTCATCAGTACATCTTGCTGTACTTCGCGCAGGATCGCTTGAATACCACGGTCTTCAACGTCCATTAAGTTCTCAAATACAAACATAAGGTCTTGGATTTGCTGCGACATTTCTTCATCGTGTTCACGGATTGAATCCATTAACTGACCTTCGATATTGGTATCTAGGTAGTTCATGATATCAGCAGCCGCTTTTAAGCCGCCCATTTTCGCAGCTTGCGCACCTGCTTGGCCTGCGAACTGTTTCTCCATGATTTCGTTCAGCTCTTGCAATGCTGCAGGTTGAACTTCTTCAAGGTTAGCAATACGCATGGTTAAATCTAAGCGCACTTTTTCTGGGAATTGCGACAAGATTTCAGCTGATTGCTCAGGTTCTAAATAGGATAAAACAATGGTTTGAATCTGCGGGTGCTCATTACGAATAATATTCGCTACTTGTTTTGAGTCCATCCACTTCAATGAATCAAGACCTTTCGCTCCTGAACCCATAACAATTTGGTCGATAAGGCTGGCAGCCTTATCTTCACCAAGAGCTGCAGTAAGCGCTTTTTTGATAAAGTCTTCAGATTGGAAACCAATGGTACTGAAGCTTTGAATTTGCTCAATAAACAAATTATGTACTGCGCTAATTTTCGCTTGCGATAAATCATCTAGCGCAGCCATTGCCATACCCACTTTTTGCACTTGCTTTGGCTCTAAGTGTTTAAGGATTTGCGCAGCATCTTCTTCTGATAAGCTCAGCAATAAGATTGCCGCCTTATCAACACCGTCTAATTTATCAACATCAAACGCCGGTGGTAGTTGTTTTTGTTCTTGATCAGTCATCTTCTGTTAACCACGCTTTCACTACTTGAGAAGACAGTTCTGGTTCATTTGCAACCAATGCTCGAACTGCTTTGAGTAAATCTTCATCGCCATGTAAGTCTGGCAGCTGTAGTGTACCATCACTTGAGAATCCTACAGCAGCAGAGTCAAATTCTTTATTTAGCATATCTAGCGTACTATCACCAATATCTACACCTGCACTTAATGCATCTTCATCATAATCTTCAAGTGTATCGTCTGGGTAGATTAGACGTTTCAGCATTGGTCTTACTACGAATACAATCAGTACGATGATAACCAGTGCACCTAATGCTAAGCGTAGCATCTTCATGAACCAATCTTGTTCCCAAAGCGGCACTTCGGCTGCCATTTCTGTGTCTTCGCGAACAAATGGCACTGTGACAACTTCAAGTGCATCACCACGTTGCATGTCAAAGCCTACACCACCTTGTAGTAAACGACGGATATTTGACAATGCTTCAACAGAGCGAGGAACCATGGTCGTTTCACCGTTTTCACCTACTTGTGGTACATAATCAACGGCAACTGACACACTGATGCGACGAATAACCCCTGTTTGCTGACGTTTATGTGAGATTGTTGTATCTAGCTCGTAGTTGCGTGTTGCTTCTTTATGCGAACGACTAGGATTTGTTGCTGAACCCGCACTGCCTTGGCCTGCAATTTCAGGAATATTAGAATTTACTGGCGGCTGATTTGTGAGTGCTCCTGGAATACCCACAGCAAGACCACCAATGTTATTTTCTTCGAATGTCGTTTCACTGCGCACAGCAGGTAGGTCTGGGTTATAACGTTTTTGTGTTTCTTCTACGGCGCTAAAATCCATATTTAAATCAACTTGCGCTGTATAGTTACCTAAGCCCACAACAGGAATAAGGATGCTGTCGATTTTATTTAAGTATTCTTCTTCACGTTTACGCTCAATTTCATATTCTTTGCGAGAGCGAGCAGCAAGTGAATTTTGTGAACCTGAGTTAAGTAAGCGACCATTTTGATCAGTCACAGTAACGCGCTCTGGCGATAGGCCTTGCACCGCTGATGCAACAATATCAACCACTGAGTCAATTTCTTCACCATCAAGTGTACGACCACGTTTTAAGGTCAATACAACAGTTGCTGAAGGTTGCTTTTCACGGCGAGCAAAGACGTTTTCTTTTGGAATAGCTAAAAGTACTTTGGCGCGAGTAACATTTTTTAGCTCTTCGATGGTACGCGCAAGCTGTTGCTCACGACCATGTTTTAAACGTTCACGTTCAAGGCGTTGGCTTACACCAAAACCCATATCTTGCATGATGATGTCAGTACCTGAGCTTGGCGCTTGCTCAAGGCCTTCACGAGCCATCAATAATTTAATGTTTTGGTATTCACCTTCTTCAACAGAGATGACATTACCATCAAGTTCGTAATCAATCTTTTGAGCGTCTAAAAAGTCCAGCGTTTGAATAAGCTCTTCCGTTGGCATTTTACCAAGCGGACGCATATCTGGCTGACGAGCCCAAATAATAATAAAAATTGCGATAGCCAAACAGATTGCCAAAGCAATCACTAAAGTAACCTGGCGTAAAACGTCTACACCGTTTAAGGCACTTAAGTAGCCTGACTTTTGCTCTTGATGATCATCGGTATCGTTTGAATCGATACCACCGCCGGCTAAGGCTAGATCAGTTGATTGATTAGATTGCGCCACAATAATTCTCCACTACCTAGTTAAACAGGCATGTTCATGATTTCTTTATAAGCTTCAACAAGCTTATTTCGAACCTGTACCGTTGCTTCAAAAGCGACTGATGACTTTTGCGAAGCAATCATAACGTCAGCAAGAGAAACACTGCGGTCGCCCATTTCCATTGCCGTTACTTTTTGTTTTGCTTCTTGTTGTAAGCCATTCACTGTATCAAGTGCATTGGTAAGTAAATCACCAAACTGTGCCGATGATGTTGGCTGAGTTTGTGTTGGTAAATTATTAATTGAGTTACTACGACCTGCTTCTAAGGCCATAGATTGCATTTCTTGAAATAATGCGCTGTTTTGAACTTTCATAATACTCTCTGACAATGCAGTTTACTTATGCACTGACAAAGCACAAATCATGCCACAAAATAAATCAATATATATCAATAATTTAACGTGTTTATTTTGTTTGTCAGAGTTTTGACAGCAAACAAGCTCACAAAAATGTGAGCTTGCTAAACTAACTTTTTGGTGGGAGTTTATGCAGGTAAGGCAATACCCAAGTCACGCATTTGCGCCAATTTATAACGTAACGTGCGCGGACTAATACCTAAGGTTTCTGCAACCTCTTTACGCTTACCATTACAGCGCGCTAAGGTTTCTAAAATAATACGATGCTCTTTGTCTTTAAGCTCGTCTTTGTAGTTACCCTGCTCACTCATTTGTGGCACAGTATCTAGATTAACGTCAACAGGCTGTTCTTGATAAGCCGGTGCATTGTGTGGTGGCGTAGCGACTGGTTTTATATCCACCGTGAGTAATTCTTCAATAAAGACATCATCTTGATGAATACTGTTACCATCACATAATATCAACGCACGTTGAATAACATTATCAAGCTCGCGCACATTACCCGGCCAAGCATGCGCTAGCAGCTTTTGCTTAGCTCCTTCGGTTAATAGCGCAATAGGCTCTTTACTTTTCAGGCAATGGCGCTCAATTAAATGCTCGGCCAATACAATAATATCACCCGGACGCTCTGCTAATGGTTTCCACATTAGCGGGAACACATTTAAGCGATAATATAAATCTTCTCTGAACAGATTCTCGCTCACCGCTTCTTTTAAGTCGCGGTTACTTGTAGCCAGTACGCGTACATCAAGCTCTATGGTTTTACGGCCACCTAAACGTTCTACTTCGCGCTCTTGCAGTACACGCAGTAATTTAGCTTGTAAGCCTAAATCCATCTCCGTAATTTCATCAAGTAAGATGGTACCACCTTGAGCTTGCTCAAATTTACCAGGACAGGCTTGAATAGCGCCAGTAAACGCCCCTTTTTCGTAACCGAATAAAGTTGCTTCAAGCATATTTTCAGGAATAGCAGCACAGTTAATAGCCACAAAGGGGGCATCGCTACGGTTTGATTTATCGTGGATAAAACGAGCCAACACTTCTTTACCTGACCCACTTGGGCCAAGCACCATAACACTGGCATCTGAGCGCGCTACTTTACTGGCAAGTTCTAATAACTTAATGCTCGATGGATCGGCAACAATTGGGCCATCGGTTTCTTTTTCCTTTTCAGGCAAATAACGACTCACCATGTTAAGAAGCACTTCTGGGGCAAACGGTTTTGCCATGTAATCAATCGCGCCTAAACGCATTGCCTCTACAGCATCATCAATGGTGGCATAGGCTGTCATCATTAATACTGGCAGCTCAGGATAATTAAGTTTAATGCTTCGTAACAGGTCAAGGCCGCTCATTGCGCCCATTTGCACGTCGCTAACAACCAATGAATAGCTATTTTGCTTAAGTAAGATCATCGCTTGTTCAGCGCTATCTGCAGCAACGCAATCAATACCCGACATTTCAAGGGTATCGATCAGTGCTTCTCGTAAGCCTGCGTCGTCTTCAACGACTAAAATAGAGTTAGTATTCATTTTGCCTCCGCTGACATTGGTTCTGCACTAATTGGCAAGATCAAACTAAAACATGCTCCCCCATGAGCATTATTAGTTACTTCAACCCGTCCTTGGTGCGCATTGGCGACTGAACTTACAACAGCAAGTCCAAGCCCCGTGCCTTGGCTTTTGGTAGTATAAAAAGGTTCGAATAATTTGTTGGCATGGCGTAAATCAACACCTGGGCCATTATCACTGACACTAATGCGAACACAGTTTTCGCTAGTTTCGTCACGTTCAGCACTCAGGGTTACCACAGCCTCAGAGCCAATAATTTGAATACTGTTGTGGATCAGGTTTTGAATAGCACTTGCCAGAGCTGTTTTATTACCCATAATTTCAATATCTGGCTCTGGTAAGTTCACGCTTAGTTCACTGTTATTTTGCGCAACCATCGCATCAGCACCGGCTTTTACTTCATTAAGTAACTGTTGCATTGAAACGCTTTCGACTACTTGTTGCTCACCACTTTTGGCAAATAACAGCATATCGTTCACTTGGGTTTCTAAATCTTTTAAACGCGACATTAATTTTGTATGAAAGTTACCACGCGAGCTTTCTGGCAATCGCTTTGAGCCTAAATTTGCGGCATAAAGCATGGCAGCTGATAACGGTGTTCTGACCTGATGAGCAAGCGAAGCAACCATTTTGCCAAGCGCACTTAAGCGCTGCATATGTGCAACTCGCTTTTGTAAGCGTCTGGTTTCAGTTAAATCTGTCATTAGAATTAACTGCCCAGGCTCTGGAGCAAGCGCAGTAATATCAAGCTTAATTAATCGACCATCTTTAAGTGATACTTCATGTCCATCGTCTTGCTTTGGTCGAAATGAACGTTGAATAACGCTAAACCACTTTTCACCTTCAAGCGGCTCACCTAGCATATCAATGGCAATTTGATTGGCTTTTGCGATCATGCCTCGGCCATCTAAAACCACCACACCCGCAGGCATGGTATCAACCAAGTGGCCTAACCAACTGGCTTGTTGGCGCAGCTCACTCAATTCACCCACATACTCTTCTTGCTGTAAGCATGGGTTATATTGTTTGGCTATGATAAATTGTGGTTTTAGGACATTTGCTAAGGCCATAATCGATACTCAAAAAATCGTGTCTACCTAGTCAAATGCACAATCCGTACCAAATTTATTTTTGTTTTATTTCAATAGATTAAAAACAAAAACAACACTGACAAAAAAATGACAATCGCGAGGGAATAATGCAAAAAGAACACCATTGTCGTTGCCCATGGCTCGATACCAGCAAAGAAGATTATGTGGCCTATCATGACCAAGAATGGGGGGTGCCATTATATGATGATCACCGCTTATTTGAGTTTATAACCTTAGAGTCAGCACAAGCGGGACTGAGTTGGTATACCATACTTAAAAAGCGTGATGGCTATCGCAGTGCCTTTAAAAACTTTGTTGTTGAAGAAGTTGCCAAAATGACCGAAGACGACGTCGAACGGTTAATGCAGTTTGAAGGCATTATTCGTAATCGCGCTAAAATCGCTGCCACTATCAATAACGCGCAGCGTTTTATTGAAATTCAAAAGGAGTTTGGCAGTTTCTCAAACTACCAATGGCAGTTTGTGGGTGGCAAGCCACTGGTAAACGACCTTGATAAATTAGCAGACTATCCGGCTATTACTGAAGCCTCAACAGCATTTGCCAAAGATTTAAAAAAGCGTGGCTTTAAATTTTTAGGCCCAACGACTGTGTATGCGCATATGCAAGCCTGCGGTATGGTCAATGACCATAGCAATGATTGCTTTAGAAAAGCTGAGATAATCAGTGAATACGAATAGATAAAACCGAGCAAGACACCTAACGCGGCTAGTCGCGCGTTAGGTTGTATTTCTTCATTTTTTCGACCAGTGTGGTGCGCCTCACACCTAAAATTTCTGCAGCACGTGCAACAACATAATCGTAGCGCTCTAATGCTTGGCTGATTAAGCTGATTTCAAGCTCAGCAAGATACTCTTTCAGCTCAATCCCTTCATCAGGTAATAAACCCGAGTCTACCGTTGTAGCTGGGGTATCAAGCTCTTCCTCATCGTAATCACTAAAGCCGGTACTGAAAATATCGTTGAAAGCATCTCGCTCCATCAACTCTTCAGGGTACTCAGGCTCATAAGCCTCAACTTCGATATAACGATATTTAGCTGGTAAATCTGGCACATCAACTACTTTATCAGGGAACATGATCACCATGCGCTCAACTAAGTTAGCAAGCTCACGAATATTCCCCGGCCACGCATGCTCTTTTAAGCTTTGAATCGCACGCTCAGTAAATTTGGCCGTTGTGCCACTTTGCTCGTTCACACGACGCATTAACTCTTTTAAAAGCAGAGGAATGTCGTCAGCACGCTCACTTAGCGAAGGGTTTTCAATTGGAAACACGTTTAAGCGATAAAAAAGGTCTTCACGGAAGTCGCCCTTTTCAATCATCTCTTCAAGGTTGCGGTGAGTTGCAGCAATAATGCGTACATCAGCTTGAATAGGCTTAGTACCCCCTACTCGCTCATAGCTACGCTCTTGCAACACACGTAGTAGTTTAACCTGCATTTGCAAAGGCATATCACCTATTTCATCTAGAAACAGCGTGCCGCCTTGCGCTAATTCAAAGCGCCCTTTGCGTGCAGAAATAGCGCCCGTAAAGGCCCCCTTTTCATGGCCGAACAGCTCACTTTCAAGTAGTTCACCAGGAATAGCACCACAGTTTACCGGCACAAATGGCCCTGTATTGCGTTTAGAGAGTAAATGAACGTTGCGTGCAACAACTTCTTTACCTGTGCCTGACTCACCTAAGATCAGCACATTGGCATCGGTTTTTGCTACTTGCTCAATTAAAAAGCGCACATCTTTTACAGCTTCGGTTTCACCGACTAAACCATCAAATGATTTGTTAGATTTCGCTTGTTTATGGTCACCCGGTAGCATGCGTTGATATTGCTGACAATCATGCAATAGCTGAGTAGTTACATCATGGTTAAACGGTTCACAAATTAAACCAACTACATTAGCAATGCTTAGCAGCGGTTTGAGTGTTTCACCAATTAATAAAAACGGAATGGCAGGAAACTGTTTGATCACAGCCTCGTGGTTTAGCTGCTGTAAAGCACCAAGAATGACCATGCATTCTTGCTGTTGATGTTTTTCACAAAAAGACTGTAATGAAGTCTCATCAACTAATTGTGCAGTTTCACCAATGAAGGTAAGTGCTGCATGTAAACCTATCGCACGATTATTATTATTGTCTAAAATTAAGATCATTATTGGCGAACCACAGTTACCACGAGGTTAGTTAATTTCTAAATTGTAAGCGAGTTTAGGAGGGATGCAAGCGCTAAGCGGCAATTTATTGACATCAACGCCAAAAAATAGTCACTTAGCACTAAAATTTAATACTAAAGAATTAAAGTAAACCTAATATAGACTCGGCTGAACGATTAGCCTGACCACGTAAGGCAACCGATGCTTGCGATAAAATATCATTAGCTACTTGATCAGACACGGCTTTTGCATAGTCAGTATCTTCTATTCGGCTTTGGCTCGCAGCAATGTTCTCTCGCTGGTTACCTAAACCTTTTATCGTACTCGTCAAGGTGTTTTGAAAAGCGCCTAGCTCAGCTCTTTGGGTGTTAATTTCCTCTGCTGCTTGGTCGCTAATATCAATGGCAGCTTGAGCACCTGCTTGGGTTGAAATATCGATTCCCGCAATAACTGAAGCAATACTACCATCAGATGGCGTCACTGATTGTGTGGTGTTGGCATCAGGACCAAATTGAAACGACACTTGCTCACCATCAAATAAAGGTTTACCACCGAATGTCGCATTTTCAAACGTTTCTGAAATTTGCGTTTGTAATTGCGACACTTCTTCTTGAAGTGCTGCCCTATCACTGTCTGTGAGCGCACCATTACCCGCTTGAATAGACAGCTCTCGTATGCGAGAAACAGCATCATTCACACCAGATAGATTTGACTCTGTTACTTGCGAGTAAGAAATGCCATCGTACGCATTGTTAATTGCTTGGCTGTAGCCATCTTGTTGCGATGTTAATCTATCAATAATTTGCAATGCAGCGGCATCATCTGCCGCTGAGTTTACTTTTTTTCCTGACGCTAGTTGCTCAGCAAGCTTATTACTCGTTTGCTGAGTTTGGTTTAAAAACCCAGTATTGGGTGATTGAATTTTCATGGCGGCCTCCGACAAACCGATTGCTTAAATTATAGCTTAATTTGCCAAATTTTGTACTTTGTACCATGGTTTAGATAAATTAACTTGGCATCTGACTTGCTAGTGTATTAGTTAATAGTTAAATTACTGAGAATTGTGTCAAAATTCTCACTTTGCGTATCAAACGCCAATGAAAAATAACTCGGGTAACGCTATGTTCGACAATAAAACAATTTTAATTACCGGTGGTACCGGTTCATTCGGTAAAAAATACGTCAAAACGCTACTAGAACGTTATAAACCTAAGAAGATTATTATCTTCTCACGGGACGAACTAAAACAGTTTGAAATGCAGCAAGAGTTTGACCAACCGTGTATGCGATACTTCATTGGCGATGTTCGTGATAAAGAAAGACTTCGTCGAGCTATGCGTGGCGTTAACTATGTGATTCACGCAGCAGCATTAAAACAGGTACCTGCCGCTGAATACAACCCAATGGAATGTATCAAAACCAATATTAATGGTGCTGAAAACGTCATTGATGCTGCCCTTGATAATAACGTAGAAAAAGTCATTGCACTGTCAACTGATAAAGCCGCGAACCCAATCAATTTATATGGTGCGACTAAACTTGCATCAGACAAATTATTTGTTGCTGCGAACAATATTGCTGGCGGTCATAAAACAACCTTTGCTGTCGTAAGATACGGTAACGTAGTGTGTTCGCGTGGCTCTGTTGTGCCTATTTTCCAAAAGTTTATCGACCAAGGCCGCGACCATATACCAATTACTCATGAAGAAATGACTCGCTTCTGGATTAGCCTGCAACAAGGTGTTGATTTTGTTCTAACTAACTTTGAGCGTATGTTAGGTGGTGAGATTTTCGTGCCGAAGATCCCTTCAATTCGCATCACTGATCTTGCCAAAGCCATGGCGCCTGACTTACCAATTAAAATAATTGGTATTCGCCCAGGTGAAAAGTTACACGAAGTTATGTGTCCTGCCGACTTATGCTTTGAAACGTACGAATATAGCGATCATTTTGTTATCGCTCCGGGCATAAAATTCAGTAGTCGTAGCAATGATTTTACTGTGAATGCACTGGGTGAAAAAGGCGAGCAAGTTGCTCAAGGTTTCGAGTATAACTCACTCGATAATCCAAATTATATGAGCATTGAACAGATTAAAAACTTCAACGTCCAAGCGTTACTGTAATACTTCATTATGACGAATAAGGTAATTCCTTACGGCAAACAAAGTATTTCACAGGATGACATCAATGCCGTAATTGATGTATTAAAGTCTGACTGGCTAACGCAGGGACCTGCGGTTCCTGCATTTGAAAGTGCCATTGCAGAATATTGTGGTGCCCACTATGCCTGTGCCACTAACAGTGCGACTTCAGCGTTACATATTGCTTGCCTTGCTTTAGGCGTAGGTAAAGGTGACATTGTATGGACGTCGCCAATCTCCTTTGTCGCATCGAGTAACTGCGCCCTGTATTGTGGCGCAGACATCGACTTTGTTGATATCGACCTTGAAACAGGCAACATGTCTGTTGCAGCACTTAAAGAAAAACTAACATTAGCCAAACAAAACCAGCGACTCCCTAAAGTCGTGATCCCTGTTCATTTAGCTGGTCAGTCATGCAATATGGCTGCAATCAATGCACTTGCCAAAGAGTATGGTTTTAAGGTTATTGAAGATGCCTCGCATGCTATTGGCGCAAAGTATAAAGACAAGCCAGTTGGCAGCTGTGTTTATTCAGATATTACTGTGTTTAGCTTTCATCCAGTCAAGATAATCACATCTGCTGAAGGGGGTATGGCAGTTACCAACTGCGCTGAGCTCAACAAAAAAATGAGCCGCTTGCGAAGCCATGGTATTACTAATATTTCTGAAGAAATGACCGAGCCAAGTCACGGCCCTTGGTATTATCAACAGCTAGCGCTTGGTTTTAATTATAGAATGACGGATATGCAAGCCGCTTTAGGACTGAGTCAATTAAAGCAGCTAGACAACTTTGTATCAGTGCGAAACGACATTGCAACAACATATAACCATGCGTTTGCAAATTCAACGGTAGCTCATTTGACACAATCGGATGAGTGTTACTCTAGCTACCATTTATATATTGTTCGTTTAACACAGTGTGATGTAGAAAAACATAAGTCGGTCATCACAGGCATGCGCGAGCAAGGAATTATTGCTCACTTGCATTATATACCGATCCATTTACAGCCTTATTATCAAGCTTTAGGCTTTTCGGACGGTGATTTCCCTAATGCAGAAAGCTACTATAAACAGGCTGTTACTATTCCTCTGCACCCAACTATGACAGCAGATGAGCAGCAATTAGTTATCGATACATTGATTGGTTTAGTATGAAGCTTGCTCTAGGTACAGTGCAATTTGGCTTGAATTACGGTGTCAGTAATAAGCTTGGTCAACCAAGCATTGCCAAGGCTCATGCCATTTTAGATATTGCAAAAGACGCAGGCATTACAACATTAGATACCGCACTTGGTTACGGCGAGAGTCACCAAGTGTTGGCATCCTATCCTTCGATTAATGACCGCTTTAACATAGTTACTAAGTTACCTCCTCTACAAAAAGAGCAATTTTCTAATCAGGATGCAGATAATTACATTGCATTAATTGAGCAATGTTTTTCAGATTTTAAAACTCAAAAACTAAATGCAATCCTATTTCACCAAGCAAGCGACATTGAGAAACAAGGTGTAGCGCCCGTTTTAGCGTGTTTAAAACAACGACAATTAGAAAATCAATTAGCGAGTAAAGGGGTTTCTTTGTATTCAGGTGCAGAGGTGGATAGCTTCACACAGTTGAGCGAAATTAACCTTGTGCAAATACCTTACAATGCATTTGATACCTACTTTAAAGACACTGGCGCTCTTTCATTACTAAGTAAAAACAACACTCAAGTGCACGCTAGATCTTGTTTTTTACAAGGCTTGTTATTAATGCCCATCAATGAGTTAGCTAGTTACTTTAAACCTTGGAAGCAAAATTTAGAATCATTTCATCAGTTAGCGCTGCATCTTGGTGTATCGGCACTAACACTCAGCCTTGCATATGCTTTAAAAGAAGATGAAATAGATAAAATAGTTGTCGGTGTGAACTCAGAGTCCGAGTTAGAGCAAATTTTAGAGGCCTATCAAAGCAGCATCAAAATCTCTCACGACGTGCTCAAAGAAATGACGGTTAATGATCCAAGACTCACCAATCCAGCAAATTGGCAACTATAAATAGTTTAGAAAAATGATTGATTGCCGATAAATGGCTATGATCAAAAAAGGCAGATATATATGAATGACAATAATAAACAATTAAAACTTGCCTTTATTGGCGGTGGCAATAACTCAGCTGTAGGCTATGTTCACTTCGCCGCAAGTCAACTCGATAACAAGTTTGCAGTAGTTGCAGGTGCCTTTTCAAGAAACCCCGATGAAAATAGTGCAACAGCGCAGAGATGGGGAGTTTCAGAAAAGCATTTATACAACGATTGGCAAGAGCTTATAGAGCAAGAGAAAAACCATGTTGATGCATTTGTTATACTGACACCAACCCCCCATCATATTGAGGTAATAACCACGCTTCTAAAGGCGAATTTACCGATTATTTGCGAAAAAGCACTTGTTACCGGCCCTGCTGAAGTCGCTGAAATTGAAGCCTGCTACGATAAAAATAAACACTTTCTAGCTGTTACATACAACTACAGTGGCTATGCGATGGTCAGAGAGTTGAAACACCTAGTAAAGCAAGGTGCACTTGGCACTATCCAAAAAATTCACCTTGAAATGCCACAAGAGGGATTCAGAAGGCCGCCAGATATTGCAGGTAAACCATCGATGCCACAAGCGTGGCGATTAAAAGATTTTGAAGTGCCAACCATTTGCTTGGATTTAGGGGTGCATTTACACCACTTATCAACATACTTACTTGAAATGGAGCCAACGGAAACAATCGCACAGTTTACTAACCATTCTCAATACCCAAATTTAATTGATGATGTAAATATGTTGCTGAACTACCCAAGAAACATAAAGGGTAGTATGTGGATGTCAAAAACGGCTATTGGCCACCGCAATGGACTTCAAATCAGAATATACGGTGATAAAGGAAGCGCGCGTTGGTTCCAACTAAACCCTGATGAATTAGAGTTAAACTACAATGACGGTCGCAGAGAAATCTTAGATAGAGCCGGACAGTGTGAGTATGCTAACCAATTTAGATATAACCGAATGAAGCCAGGTCACCCAACAGGATTTGTTGAAGCCTTTTCTAATTTATATACAGATATTTACGAAGAACTTTGCTGTTACTTAGCTGGTACAGACAAAAAAAATGACTATGTATTTGGCTTAGAGCAAGCAAAAGACGGCTTGAACTTATTTAAAGCAGCGCAAGAATCAGTCGAGTCAGCGCAGTGGATAAAGCTTAAAAGAGGTAATTAAATTATGATGAATAACCTTCCTATAGCAATCTATGGCGCCGGTGGTAATGGGCAAAAAATCTATCATGCACTTTCAGAACATGGAATTAAAATAGAATTTTTTGTCGATTTATACACGCAAGAAACTGAGTACCAAGGCTGTCCAATTTACAAACCTGACAATATTGCCAATAAAAATGTAACCATGCTTGTATCGGTATCTTGTACAAGTGAAGCTATTAAGCAGGATCTAATTGGAGTGGGTGTTCAAGAATGCCTAAACATGAATGAAATCATTAATAGCTACCCATATGTTTTAGAACGTTTTATTTCAAAGGATTACCGAGCAAAACTAATCTCTAGCACACAGAACGACAAAGAACAGTTAACTTGGCTTAAAGAAAGACTAAGCGATGATGAGAGCAAAAAGTGTCTTGATGATATCATCGCATTTCGTAGCTCACCCTCTAGTGAAAGCTATGTTGAAAACGACTGGCAAACCCAATACTTTCCACCTTGGTTACTGAAACTTCCTCTTTGGAAAAAAGGGATTAACTTTATTGATTGCGGTTCATATATCGGCGATACACTTGCAAGTGCAGCACAAGTATTAAAAGAAGCAGATATACAGTTAAACACAATGCAGTGTTTTGAACCTGATCCAAAGAACTTCCACTTATTAAACAAAACAGCGAAAGAATTAGTCTCTCAAGGTATTAAGACTTATTTATTTCCATGTGGTGTATGGGAAGAAAATACAATATTGAGCTTCAGTGCAGACCTTTCACAAGGCAAGTTTGCTGACTCACAGCAAATCACAGACAACAATTTACTTCTGCCTGTTATAGCGTTAGATGATACCAGCATAGCCTCTGCGGTTAATTTCATTAAAATGGATATCGAGGGCGCAGAGCCACATGCATTGAAGGGCGCAAAAGAAATTATAACGCACCAATCCCCGCTACTCGCTATTTCCGTCTATCATGAGCCTGCTCATCTTTGGCAAATAGCTCAGCAAATTGAAAGCTATAACCCTAATTATGAGTACAAACTTCATTGTCATGGCGATTTCGGTCTAGAGATAATACTGTACGCAATTCCAAAATAAAAAACTTTATAAAGCAGCCTTCATAGGCTGCTTTGCCAACTTATGGCTATTGCGAATACTTTTCTTTGACCAACTGACGAAGAATTTTGCCTAAACTACTTCTTTCAAAACTATCAATTTGCTCTAACACTCTAGGCTGTTGATAATCGGTTAATTGCTGTAAACACAGTTTCTTTAATTCTGTTTCATTTACTGACGCCGAAAGCGTCGTATAAACAACTTTTATTACCTCACCAAACTGAGAGTCTGGAATTGAAAAAGCCACGCAATCTTCAATGTCTGGATGCATTTTTATCACGGCTTCAATATCTTGAGGGTATACATTGATCCCCCCACTTGAGATCAACTCTTTTTTACGGCCGACATAATATAAATAGCCTTGCTCATCGAGGTAACCTAAATCTCCGGTTTTGAAAAAATCACCAAGATAATAAGCTTCTCGCGTTTTTTCCGGTAATTTATGATACCCACTAAACCCGGTTGTTGTTTTACAACAAATTTCTCCAACTTCTGTTGCAGCTAATTCTTGGCCATGCTCATCGGTAATTTTCACAGTCACAAATGGTAAAGCATTACCTACACTGCCGCTCAATTCAGGGTGTTCTGATACCGCGAAATCAGTCACAACACCAACCTCTGAAGCTCCGTAACACTCGTGTAAACGGCAACTAAGCAAAGAAAGTAAGCTTTGTTTACTCTCTTTATCTAATACCGCCGAAGAGGATACTAGGCAACGTAAAGAGCTCAAGTCATGCCCTTCAACACCGTTTTGAATTAAGCTTACTAATTGAGATGAAACGGCAAATAGAAAACTCACTTGGTGCAGTTCAATTGCTTGTAGCCATAGCTTCAAATTAAACTTTGGTAATACAACCGTTGTTGCACCAAGCATCAACGGCATGAGCACACCACGCTGAGCTAGCGAGTGGTACATAGGAGTCGCTACGAGAATAACGTCATCGGACGTTAATCCGTAGTAGTTTATGGTCGCATCAAATGCTCTATTTACTTTACAAGCTTGGCTCAACACTATTGGCTTAGGTTGACCGGTAGAACCAGAAGTCATGGTCAAGATGTAAGGTGCTTGCGTATCAATTGCATCAGTAAAAAAGCATTCTGCTTCAGCTTGTTGAACACAAAGCCAATTTGTTTCATTAGCAACACTTTGGCCTAATGTTATTAAATTTTCAGCTTCAATAAGGTTATCTGCAAGAAGTGATTTGCTAATGGTCGGCCAAGCAATCACCTTAGCAACGGGGGTTTTCTTAAGAGCAACCGTCAGAGCAAGTCCTTTTAAGCTAACAGGTAACGGCACAGCGGCTAAACCTAATTTAGCGATTGCCAGCAGCGAAACAATAAATTCAATACCGTTAGGTGCAAATATTGCAACACGTTGGCCTTGCGTAACACCTTGTTTTAAAAAGTGGCTAGTAAGCTTAATAACTTGCTGATTTAATTCATCATACGTTACGCTTTGCTGTTGAAAAACGACAGCTACCTTAGTGGGAGTGTTAGCGACATTCGTAGCAAATAACTCATAAATACCTTTATCCACCTACTCACCCTTTTCCTACAAAATTAAAATCATCAATCGAAGCATTTGGAAATAAATGTTGGGTCACTGCCATTTTTTTCGCATCCCCTGCAATAGATTTAAATCCTGCTCGCTGATTAAGCAAATTTACAAACTTATTTTCTTTATTAATAACGGCTACCCATATTGCATCTGGGTATGTTTGCTCAGTCTCTTTTAGTTGCCAATCTAATACTAGTTGAGCATGGGCAAAATTAACATCGTCACTTGCTGCAAACCAGCCACCAATTAAATAATTTTGCTGTTCTATTTCATATAATTGATGCCAAACGTAAAGTAGCGGCTTACCTTTAACTTCCATAACATAAGAATCGCGACGATTAGCAAACCACCAGCAATAATGATCAAGTTGGTCGATATCTTTTGTGATCGTCATTCGCCAAGCATTGTTCGGTAAGTTTCTCGCTGCCAAATAGCGGTTTATGTCCTGATCAACCACTCGCCTTAACGTGATTGTGCCGGTTAAATATTGATACTGGCTTTCAATTAAGTTGCTATTGGCTTGAGTAATCTGGCTAGAAGCAAGCTCTGAAGTAATTAACTTAGCAACACGACTTGCGCCTTCGCCATCAATTTTTACAGCAACGTTTTCACGCATTAGGTGGATACGTTCTATATTTTGTAGCATTGCTAAAATTAACTTTAAAACCTGTTCTGGTGGATAGTCAATTAAGTTTGGGATATGAAAATAATGCCCCAAATCATCTAATGCAGCTTGTTGATTTTCTTGATTCTTTGCGATTGAGAACGTTAACGCAGGGGTTTTAGTCGCAGCCAGCTCATACAAGGACGTGCCTAAAGCGCCAACAAACAAGGTGCAGCTTTTATAGTAGTTTGCTAAACAACGAGGTGCTTCAATTAAATTTAATTGCGAGTGACCTAAAGCTAACTCATGTAGCTGAGTAACGGATGTAGCATTAGGGCCTATAATTAGATTAACTTTATACTCTGGCGCTGTTTCAAGAATTAATCGTATGATTTCAATAAGCTGTTTCCAGTCGCCACCACCGCCGAGAGAAAACATAAGCTCTTTATTTGAGCGATCTGTTTGCACGCAGTTTCGATAAGCTCTAGACAGCATCGAAAAATCAGGACCAAGTAAAAATTGTTGTGATTCAAGTGCAGTACTTTGATAACGTGACGAAGTCTTTTCAGCATTCCATTTACTATCGATAACCAGCACTGCTAAATGCTCTCTTTCAAGATCATCAACCGCAATAATTGATGGCACATGTTTAGCCATCTCTGATTCCCATTCAATATCAAAACGATAGCTATCAATAATTAATTTATCAATAATGAGCTGTTGCTCGTTGAAAAGCTGAACACAGTTAGCCGCATCTTCTATCTGTGTTTTTGCATAGGGTAATAAATGTATATTTCCGAGTTCTTTAGTTAAATGATCCGACAATTGTGTATCGACTAATAAAACAACTTCTTCACCTAAACATTGCAACTCTAACGCGAGCCATTTACAACGCATAAAGTGACCCAAGCCACATAGTGTATCGACTCTAATTGCTATCATTTAACTTCACTAACGCAGTCGCTAAATTTCCTACCTTTGCATTTTCACCGTCGACCATTAACTCTGGAGGAACCGCGATACCATATTCAGTTTCTAAGCTCATAATAAGGCTCAGTATCTCAAATGAGTCTAACGCTCCCGCAGCTACAAAGTCATATTCAGCAATGTCAGCATCTTCAACAAATACACCGCGTTCTAATAAAAATTGCTGAACCGATTGAATTAAATCTTGTTTCATATCGCTCACTTTAGGTCACTCCAAGACAATTGAGTGCCACAACGTAATTCTTTATTAACTGTTCGTCCAATAAGGTTTGGCAGCTCTTTTGGCATAATTTCGCCGCCCCCAGGACGCATTTGTCTCAAATGCTCAGGGCTCAGCTGCTCTCCAGCTTTAATATCTTTAATAATGTAAACACAGCGACGTGCTTTTGAGGCAACGGATGGATAATCAACTTTGCCCAGTGCTTTTTCAATTTGTCTCACACCATGAACAAGAGCCTGAAGCTCCGATGGGGTCATTGAAAAAAAGCTATCTGCAGTATTATCTGTTTTGTCTAATACAAAGTGCTTTTCTATCATGCATCCCCCGACGGCAACTGAAGCCAGTGGCACATCATTTCCCAGTGTGTGATCAGATAAACCAACCGGACATTGAAAAGCCTGTTGCATATGAGGGATAGTTCGCAAATTAATAGTCTCTGCAGGAGCAGGATAAGTGCTTGTACACTTCATCAATGCAAGTTCAGTAACACCCGCATCTTCTGCGACTTTTACCGCCTCAGCAATTTCAACTAACGTCGCACCACCTGTAGACATAATTACGGGTTTACCAGTAGCGGCAACATCACGAATTAATTGGTGGTCAATTAGTTCAGGTGAAGCAATTTTATAGGCTGGAGCATCTAATTGTGCTAATAAATCGACTGCCGATTTATCGAATGGTGATGAAAAACAAGTAAGTCCAAGTTTTGCTGATAGTTCAAACAGTTCCGCATGAAAATCCCAAGGCATATAAGCTGTCTTGTATAAATCATGTAAGTATTGACCTTGCCATGGACCCGTCGCTTCAAAGTGTGGAAGTTTACAATCCATGGTTAAAGTATCTGCGGTGTAAGTTTGTAGCTTAATCGCATCAGCACCGGCTTCATGAGCGGCATGAACTAACTCTTTAGCTTTATTTAAACATTGACCATGGTTAGCTGACATTTCAGCGATGATATAACAAGGGTGATCGTGCCCTACCCATGTATCAGCTATTTTAAATTCTTTCTTAAACATATTACCCAACTTGAACTTGTTCTACGTGCTCATTGATCTTAAGTATATCAGGATGAGAGCTTAGCATTTGTTTTAATTCATCAAATGTGAAATCAGTACGGTAATCGAATAAGCTATAAATGGCTTTAATTAACTCATAATCAGCTGGCTCATCTAAAGTTAAACGCCAATGACTGAAATCATCAACGTTCTTATAGTCAGCCACTTTCATATTTCTGCAAATATATTGCGTCATATGTTCTTTTTCAAAATCTTCTGTTGCACATTCAAAGGCTGATTTAAGCGCCTCAAAAGTAAACACTTCTGTATCAAAACCATTAGGAAAACCACAGTGAGGGCCAGCCGAAATATAATCATACTCACTGCGCACACTATAGAAGTGGTCTATAACACGTGCGGTTTCAGTTAAATCAATGAGAGGACAATCACTGGTACAACGAACAATCACAGTATCTGAGTTTGCATTTACAGACTGTGCAGCTAGGTAATAGCGACTTAATACATTGTTAGTGTCACCTTCAACGTATTTCACACCCAGTCGTTCACACAACTCAGTGATCGGTCGTTGAGTGCCATCATCTGTTGTCGCGATAATGATCTTCTCTTTAAAAGGAGCCAATCTTTCAAGCATCACTTCTAATACAGGCTTTGTTCCAAGAGGCAGCATTACCTTTTTAGGTAAACGAGATGACGTCATTCTAGCTTGAATTACAATATAAAAATCGTTGTTCAGAAGCTTTGAAACAAGCTGTTCAGTAAAAGTATTCAACAACTTAAAACTCCCATAACATTGTTAGACCGCCATCATTTCGACCATCATCTACAACTTTAAAACCTATTTTATAATAAGCCGAAACGGCAGCAGTATTAGCTGAGTCAACACCAAGCTGCATTTTAGTAATACCTAATTGCTGCTTTGCATGGCGTGCAAAACATTCAATTACTTCCTTTGCAACCCCTTTGCCATGCCACGCTTTTTCACCAATCAGAATACCCATTTCAACACAATCGCGGCTTTTTCCTTTGATGATAAACTTAATATTTCCAATATGCTCATCACAATCAAGAGTAAAAATGCCATAAAAATACACATCTTTATCTGCAAGCTGCTCTTCAATATATGCAACAAGGCCACTGTTAGACTCTGGTTTATTTAGGATGAATTCGCTAACACCTGAATTCAACCAGTTTAAATACTTAGCCGATGCATCCGCTGCTTCTAAGTATCTTAGTTTAAACCTATCTGAAGTCAGTAAGTTCATCTTAATTCAGCCTTTTAAAGCCCGAGGTTGATGGAATAACATGTGCCAGTAACTCTGGGTTTTCAATCGCATCGGCTATGGCCGAAAACGCATTATCAACCGCTTTTAAATAAGTCTCAACGTGGTGCTCTTTGTGCGCATACATGCAGTAAAACATATTAGTTGCTAATACACCTTGCTCTAACATTTTCTCAATAAAGTAGGATTTAAGCGTCAAAAAGTTTTCATTCTTTAAACTAAAGTGGCAAAGGGCATCAATACCAGAAACATGAATTTCAAGGCCATGCTTTTGCGCTAAACTTAGCCAGCCATCCTTAATTTTTGCACCGATTACGGCTAGATGCTCATGGACTTGGTGTTGCTCGTAATAGTTGATCGTTGCTAATGCAGCTGTAGGCCCTACTCGTTCAGTCCACATAGTGCTAGATATAAAACTAGTTTGTGCTGCATCCATCCATTTAGACTTGCCTATGACGGCAGCCATAGCATAGCCATTAGCCATTGCCTTAGAAAAAACTGCAATATCAGGATTAATACCCAGCTTCAAATGCGATCCGCCACAGTTGATCCTAAAGCCCATAGATATTTCATCAATAATTAATGGGATATTTAATCGTGCTGCAATGGCCTCAACTTGCTGCCAGTATTCTTCAGATGGGGCAAAATTTCTCATTGGCTCCATCACGATAGCTGCAAGCTCTTCACCATTTTCAGCAACTAACTGCTCTAGCGCTTCGATATCATTAAAAGGAAAAGGGAGTGCTGTTCCTGCTAGCGCCTTTGGAACACCTTTAGGTGAAAGGCCAGGAATTAAATGGTCGTTAAGATTACTATTACTTGTAACATTGGCTGATAAGTACCAATCATGCCACCCATGATAACCACTAAAAGCAATTTTATCTTTACCTGTTGCTGCTCGTGCAATACGCACTGCGACAGTCATTGCTTCACCGCCACAACGGGCATATCTAACTTCTTCAGACCAAGGGTGTAATTCTAATAACTTCTCAGCAAGCTCAACATCCTCAGGGCAATTTAAGCTAGAACTAACCCCATTGCGAATAGAGTTAATAACCGCATCATCAACTTCATCTACCGCATAACCAAGAATATTTGCACCGATACCCGAAATAGACATATCGAGGTACTCATTACCATCAAGATCCCACACTTGGCATCCTTTTGATTTAGAAAAATACCCAGGCCAAATATTGGTACTAAACATATCTGGTCGCTTAGAAAGCAATTGGGTTAATCCTGGGATGATACTTTTTGCCCTTTTTTGAAGAGCAATGCTGCTTGTTGTTTTTTTTGCGGTCATAATCTTAAATTCTTCTACTGAAGGGAGTGTATTATCCATTTGATATATTCAAACATTTGACTGGATGAATATATCAAGCCCAAATTTTTATCGTGAACCTATTAGATATAAAGATAAATTCTATTAAAAATATCTTTATTTACATAGTCGTACATTTTCTTTGTAATAGTCAGGAGCACCTTCAATAAATGAAATCCAGCAGTCAAGTGCTTTGTTGTAGTACTCTAAAATTTCCGTTTCATTACCATAGTTATAAAGTAATGATACTAATAAAGACGTGGTATAAAGCACTTCACCTTCAAACAGCAAAAATACGTTTAAATATTTCGCTGAATTTTTAAAAGAATATAAATAACGAACACTTTTCAGTAGGTTGTTGAGTGCATCAGAGCGAATAGCCGTTTCTTCTTTTAGCATTTCTGCCATTGTTTTACAGAATTCTGTAAACTCTTCGAAATGAAGTAAAGGCTCAACCTCACCTAAATCGACTCTCGTAGAGAAACGGTGCTCCTTCACATACTCAACGACTGCTGATTTACTTAATGAAGTAGGTTCTAAGTAGATATAGTCAGAATGCAGAGGTGTGGCACCTTTAATTTTTGCACCGTTACTGCAGTTATAAAAGTTAATCCCCTGATTTTGGAATGAATTTATTAACTTTTCCATTTGAATGTTGCCTACACTCATAAATTCATCAGTGAGTATAGTAGGAACAAAGTTTCCTGGCAGTGCGATTTGTTTACCTATCTTTAAAGGCTTATGTTCTACCTGACCTTCTTTGTTGTAATAAAAGCTCGATTTAGAGTGATGATAATCCTCATCAACATAGCCGTTATCTACACCAAAGAGGTAAATATTCTTAAAACCAAGATGACATGCATAACTCAACGCAGTGTTACCAACCAATGGGTTACAGTAAGAAAGCACCTCAGTGATTGGTTTTCTATTAATAAATTGAGCTAAATGTACTAACTGAGTTGCAGATTCATTCCCTTTAAGACCAAACCCCGTCCAAGGAAATAAACTAGAAACTGTTGGGTGCATCACATTCGTAACAAGCAAATTCATTTTCTTACGAGCAGACTCAGGCAAAAAGTCCCGTAAGAAATCATGGGTCATCTCTGTTCTTTCTAAAGCAACATGAAAGTCAGGAATAATTCCCTTTTTGACTAAAGCCGTTGATGCTGAATTACAAGATAGAATAACGACTTTGTCTTGCAGTTTTTGTAGAAATTCTATTTCTTGGTCGAGAGATGGTCCATTCGCAATGATAACTACAGGAAATTCAGCCATCTCTTTGTTCATTGGCTTTTGCACGCTCATTAGATTAAATTCATTTTCTAAATTACCAAGCGTGTGTGCGATGCCCATCATAGCGTCATCAAAAAAACCAAAACCGGTAAAAAATTGATGAAAATTAGTTTTAAACTCATCAATCCATTTATTCATTTTTTGAGATGGGTAATGTTGATAGAACCAAGTATAGCTAACAGACGCGATACCTACATTACGGCTTCTGTCATAGATATTTTTGAATACTTCGTCTTCAGATTTACCAATACCTAGGTAAAGAAAGCTACCATTTTTATCAATACTTTCTAAGATACTCTTCCATTCAGCTACAAATAAACTTGCAAAGAAGTAATCTTCGTTAGGCTCAATGATATTTATAAAACTAATTTCACGTTTTTCAATGAGTTCAGGTAAGTGATAACCAAGGCCAATACCAAACAACATTAGACTTGGCAGTTTCTCATCTAATGAGTTATTGACAGGTAAATTGGCCTTTGCTTCACCAAAAAGCTTCCCTAAATTATTCATCAAATCGATATGAATAAAATCTAACGGATTCTCTACAGATGAAATAGCTGAGTGATCGGTTTTGCCTAAAATTGGATTTTCGAGGTTTTTATGAACTTGCTCAACAGCTTGCTTAATAGGATCTGAAGAGTACATAGGCACTCTTGTTTCATAATCAATAATATTCGCAGTGCCATTGTCGTTTAGAATAAATTGAAAGTGTTCACTTGGTTCGTATTTAAGGAATTTTTCAAAAATTTCAGGGAAATATTGCTTAAACGCTAAAAGATTTTCTTCAAACTTAGAATTTGCCTTATCCGCGAACTCTTGCTCTCTTCTTTGCTGCTCAATTGTCTCATCGATTTTATTTGAAAGGGACTCGATTTGAGCCTCAACAGAGGGGAGTTTGGTCATTTTTTACCTACTTGATACTTTTATAAACATCGAGCTTCTTTTTGGTACGTAACTGGGACGCTATCGTTTTGGCTAATGTTTTTTTTCGGTTTTCTAAATTAGTCACTAAATCAACGAACTTATCATAAAATACTTGATAAACCTCAACATTAGAATCAACTAAGGGAGCATTTTGATCAAAATAAGTTCTAATGTCATGGTCTAATTTTTTAAAAGAAGATTCGCATTGTTCAAAATCTTCCTTGATTAATGATGAGTTGATTTGATCAATTTGCTTCTCAAAGTCAGCTAATTGATTATCCAACATTCGCGTCTACACCATTATCTAAAAGTGTTTTTTCACGAACATCATGCGGAATGGCATCCCACGCTGACTTAATTTCTTTAAGAAGGTTAGAGACCTCAGTCACTATTTCAGGATCATTCTTAATGCTTGCATCTAACAACCGGTCAATCATGTACGAATACAATGCATAAAGGTTTTCAGTAACCTCTCCACCTACTTCAAAATCTAAACATCCTCTTAGCGCTTCAAGAATCGCTGATGCTTTTGATAGATGCTCACTTTTGGCTTCAAGGTGTCTTTTTTCAATTGCCACTTTCGCCAGCACCATCTTTTCAATAGCGCCAGCCATTAGCATTTGAATGATTTCGTAACGGTCAGCACCTGCAATGCGAGTTTTAAGTGCTTCCTTTTGATAATTTTTAACTTTTGCGTTGTACATGGTTCACCTATATGCCTAAACAAAGAGAAAAATAACTTTTATGATGATGACTTAGTAAATCCTGGAAGACTAGATAGTTGTGCACTTAAGTACGTTTGCGTTGACTGCATTTGCGCTAACAACACATCTAAGCCTGCATATTGCTGGCGAAGTCTTGCTTCTAACTCTTCCATTCTATATTCATGATTAATAACATCATCTTCTAGGTCATCAAGTTGAGAATTTAAGTTAGTTTCTCGTTGATTCATGATTCCTTTAGAGTCTAAATAATTGTCAAAAAGAGACTCTAATTGTTTTGCTATCCCATTTTCACCTGCAAAAGCCTTGCCAATATCATCATAATTCTCATCCATAGCTTCATTTAAGCTACGGACTAGGCTAGATTTTTCCAAGTAACCATCTTTATCAACACCTAAACCAATATCAAAGATACTTGAAAACGGACCTGCATCCGTAATAGGTGTTGAAAGAGCATTAATTAATTGAGAATCGAATGAACGAATTGTTGAATCTGCATTTAGAGGTTTACCTACACGCGTTTGTAGGCCTATTTGACCTATTAGGTTATTATAGTTCGCGATAAACTCATCAACTAGCTTAGTAACACTTTCAGTGTCAACGTTTACAGATAACTTTGCCGTTTCACCGTCAACACTTTGTCGCTTTGCAACAATTGTCATGTCTTGTACAGCATCTTTAAATGTATTGGTATCATTAACAATTGAAATACCATCCACTTTAATTTCTGCACTTTTAGCTTCATCACCTGAAGCAATTGCAATACCGCCTGCAGTAACGCCATCATTAGCAAGTGTTGAAACATTATCAAGTTCGGCCGTATCGTTGGTAATAACTAAATCATTACCTGCACCTGATACATTTGATGTGAGAACTAACTTTGATTCAGTCCCCGTGTTAATGATATTAGCAGTAACACCAAAGTTATCGTCTGAATCATTAATTGCATCACGTAAATCAGCAAGCGTTGCACCCGCATCGAGTGTTAAGTCAAAGCTCTTGTCACCTGCAGAAAAAGACAATGTACCACCAGAAGCAGTAACAACATCATCTGTTGAGGTAAATAGGCCAGCATTAGATGTCGCTCGACTACCTTGAGCAAGCTCCACCACTTCAATATTGAAGTCCCCAGGTGAAATATCTGAAGTTGGTGTTACTGATATGAGGTCGCCATCATCACTGGTCGGTTGCTTAATGTTCGCAATTCGCTTGTTAAAGTTATCTATATCAGCTAACTTTTCAATAGTATCCTGAAGCTTTGACATTGCAGATTTAACTTCGCCTAAAGACGAAAGCTCTACCTGTAAAGACTCTTCTTTTTCAGCGAGCGCATTTAATTTAGGGGTACTCTCAGCTGATAGTGTCGCACTGATGATGCTTTCCAGATCAAGTCCAGAACCAACCCCAGCAGATGTAATTAATGCCATAGTAATACTCCTAAAATACTAATTGCTATGCCGTTCTATCGAACAACAAACCTTTATTGCTTAATTTATCGGCAAACTCTTCTAAAGCTTTAGCCACTTCACGAAATTCTTCTGTTGGAATTTCTCGAATTACTTCGTCATTTTCTTTATCAAGAACTTTGATAATGGGTGGATCTCCCTTTTCATCAAATTCAAAAATTAAATTTGTTGATGTAACTGGGATATAGCTATTGAGTTTTTCAAGGTTTTGTTTTACTTCGGCAATTAGATCGTTTTTGTCTTTTTGCTCATTTCTTTTTGAAACTTGTTCAATATCCACGGGCTCTCTACCAGCAATTTCTGTGCCTTTATTTGCTTTAATATCATCTATTTCGGCTTTTAAATTTGCAGAATTTCCACCGGCAGTAAGGTTATCATTAGACCTTTGCGTTGAATTAAGATCTATCATAGTAACACCTCTTAATATCTTACTCGGTAAGTATAAGCCACTTCGAAGCAAATTTCCTGAGCCTGAAGTGACTTATAAAACAAATATTAGCCTAGTAGTGAAAGCGCTACTTGAGGGCGTTGATTTGCTTGGCTTAAGATTGATTGGCTAGCTTGTTGTAAGATTTGCATCTTAGTTAAGTTAGCTGTTTCAGTCGCGAAGTCTGTATCTTGGATACGTGATTTCGCAGCACTTAGGTTTTCAGAGATATTAGATTGGTTACGGATTGTTGATTGGAAACGGTTTTGAACCGCACCTAGCTCTGCACGCTTTTTATCAACTACTGCAATCATCGCATCCATACCAGCTAACACGTATTGTGCATTTGTCTGAGATGAAACACTGATAGATGTTTCTCTGAACTTAGTTTGGAAGTCACTTGTTGCGCCGATAGCAGAACCCGCAATATCAGATACACCAGCAGCTAGCGTTGTTAAACCTTTACCGCCAACAGCACTCGCTACACCAGCAATACCAGATAACGTGAAACCGCCATTTGTAGAGATACTGTTTGTTGCAGCAGTACCACCTACGTTTTGCATACTAAAATCGATAGTTTGCACAGCATCAGCACCTACTTGGAATTTAGCATCGTATGTGCCATCAAGTAAGTTTTGACCACCGAACGTTGTATCTTCAGCAACACGGTTAACTTCTGCAGAAAGTGAACGAATTTCTTCTTGAAGTGCTAAACGATCTTCATCAGTATTCGAACCATTCGACGCTTGTTGTGCAAGAGTACGAATACGTTGGAACATTGACGTTACTTCGTCTAGTGCACCCTCAGCTGTTTGCGCTAAAGAGATACCGTCATTCGCATTTCGGTTACCTTGCGTTAAACCATTAACTTGGCTTGTTAAACGGTTAGCGATCTGCATACCTGCAGCATCGTCTTTTGCACTATTAATACGTAAGCCTGATGAAAGGCGTTGGAAAGAAGTATCAAGTGAAGTACCTGATTTACTTAACTGTCTTTGTGCGTTCAAAGAACTCACATTAGTGTTTACATATAAAGCCATATTAGCCTCCGCTTTATCATTTTATAGCTAAACAGCGGGATACCCCTACCCTGCTGTTTAACCGACTTAGAGTCCTAGATTGATAGTTCTCTAACTCGTTTATCGGACGATAAAGCGAAAGCTTTAGCTTTATTTGTAAATTTTTTTAACTAATTTTTAATTTTAGCCTTGTAACAAGCTTAAAGCCGCTTGAGGTCGTTGATTTGCTTGACCTAAAATTGTTTGGCTTGCTTGTTGTAAAATTTGGTTTTTAGTCAAATTAGCTGTTTCTAAAGCAAAGTCAGCATCTTTAATTCGTGATTTTGCAGCAGATAAGTTTTCTGAAATATTTGACTGGTTACGAATTGTTGATTGGAAACGGTTTTGCACAGCACCTAGCTCTGCACGCTTCTTATCAACGACCGCAATCATCGCATCCATACCCGCTAAAACATACTGTGCATTAGTCTGTGAAGATACACTAATACCTGTTTCTGTAAATTTGGTCGCGAAATCACTTGTAGCACCGATAGCTGAACCAGCAATTTCTGATACACCTGCAGCAAGTGTTGTTAAACCTTTACCACCAACAGCTGAAGCAATGCCCGCGATACCAGACATAGTGAAGCCACCATTCGCTGAAACGCTGTTTGTAGCCGCTGTACTGCCAACATTTTGCATACTAAAGCCAATAACCTGAACAGCGTCAGCACCTACTTGGAAGCTAGCTTTATAAGTACCATCTAATAAGTTTTGACCACCGAAAGTAGTATCGGTTGAAATTCGGTTTACTTCTGCAGACAGTTGACGGATCTCTTCTTGGATTGCCAGTCTATCTTCATCAGTATTCGAGCCGTTAGCGGCTTGTTGAGCTAGAGTTCTGATACGCTGAAAAGTCGATGTAATTTCATCTAATGCACCTTCAGCTGTTTGAGCAAGTGAAATACCATCATTCGCATTTCGGTTACCTTGATTCAAACCCAAAATTTGTGATTGTAGACGGTCAGAAATTTGTAAACCAGCCGCATCATCTGCTGCACTATTAATACGTAAGCCTGATGAAAGGCGTTTAAACGAGGTATCTAAATCGCCACCTGTTCTATCCAACTGTCTTTGTGCGTTTAATGCACTAACATTAGTATTTACATATAAAGCCATAATAAACTCTCTTCTTATCTGTCAAAGTAAAGTCACTTATTTAAAAGTGAATTTGACAAAGTGACCCTTACAGCGGCAAATCTAAGTCGCCTGGGGCAAAAAACTGCCACTTTGCTTGTTAGTTAATTAACTTGAAGTAAATAGAGCAATTAATAGGCCAACTATTAATTAAGATTAAAAAAGGAATGAAAAAAGGCTCCATTTAGGAGCCTTAAGAGAGATAAGTTTAAGAGTGGGTTTAATAACACAAATTATGGCATAATCTGTGCTTTATATTTTATGTTCTTACAAATGTTAGAACACTACTGTCAGGATTTTGAGCGCCTCCGCTTTATAATCCTATCTTAGCGCCTTTGTTAATACCCCATTAGACAAAGGCGCTTTTCTTTAAGTCAAAGTTTTGACTTCACTTTAACTCAAATTCCCAACTATTAACCTAGTAAGCTTAATGCCGCTTGAGGACGTTGGTTAGCTTGGCTCAAGATTGTTTGGCTAGCTTGTTGTAAGATTTGCATCTTAGTTAAGTTAGCTGTTTCAGTCGCGAAGTCTGTATCTTTAATACGAGACTGAGCTGCACTTAAGTTTTCAGAGATATTAGCTTGGTTACGAATTGTTGATTGGAAACGGTTTTGAACCGCACCTAGCTCTGCACGCTTTTTATCAACTACCGCAATCATCGCATCCATACCAGCTAACACGTATTGTGCATTTGTTTGAGATGACACACTGATAGATGTTTCTCTGAACTTAGTTTGGAAGTCACTTGTTGCACCGATTGCAGAACCAGAGATATCAGATACACCAGCCGCTAGCGTTGTTAAACCTTTTCCGCCTACAGCACTCGCTACACCAGCAATACCAGATAACGTGAAACCGCCATTTGTAGAGATACTGTTTGTCGCAGCTGTACCACCTACGTTTTGCATACTGAAGCCGATAGTTTGAACTGCATCAGCACCAACTTGGAATTTAGCATCATAAGTACCATCAAGAAGGTTTTGACCACCGAATGTTGTATCTTCAGCTACACGGTTAACCTCTGCTGATAATGAACGAATCTCTTCTTGAATCGCTAAACGGTCTTCATCAGTGTTTGAACCATTCGACGCTTGTTGTGCAAGAGTACGAATACGTTGGAACATTGATGTTACTTCGTCTAGTGCACCTTCAGCTGTTTGCGCTAAAGAGATACCGTCGTTCGCGTTACGGTTACCTTGGTTAAGACCGTTGATTTGTGATGTTAAACGGTCAGAAATTTGTAGACCAGCCGCATCGTCAGCTGCGCTGTTGATACGAAGACCTGATGATAAACGCTTGAATGAAGTATCAAGTGAGTTACCAGAATTCATTAATTGTCTTTGAGCGTTTAATGAACTAACATTTGTATTTACATAAAGTGCCATGATATTTCTCCCGAAGTAAACTTATCATTTACTCTCAAACTTACTCTAATTAAGCGGTAACTGTTATTTGTTACTCTGCTTGGTTAATTAAGTTATCGGTCCGCTCAAAAAATCCTTTAGTGAATTTTTAAACAATTTTTCATTTTTTATTTAACACACTGTATTTAAATGAAAAATATTTAATATTTTTAACTAAACATAGCTTCTGGTTGTCATTAAAATCGTTACTGTGAAGTATTGCTGAAGCTCAAAACGCGACAAAGAGTGCGTTAAAACAGCTGTTTAAGTGGAAAGCTTAAGGTAGGTTTTATAGGTTAAGCTCATAAAATGAGCTTAACCTAGATAAATTATAAGTAATCAAATAATGATAGGTTAGCCAAACGGCCAAATGTTGCTTGTGCAGCTTGCAGTGATGTTTCTTGTTTGGTCAGTTCAGTAATCGCTTCAGCCATATCAAGCTCAACGAGTTCCGCTTTTGCTGCTTTATTACTGGTATCTAAGTCACTATTAGATTGTTCGATTTTCTTGGCCGTATTTAACCGACCACCTAAGCCAGCCTGAACAAGAGAAACCTGATTTTTGGCATTATCGAGTTGTACAATGGCATCCGCTAAAACCTGATCAAACTCATCTTGGGTTAAATTAGGATTTGTGAGTCCTGCAATCAGATCGTCCAAGGTATTTAACGCATTTTCTTTTTGTGGTGCTTCAAGGTCTACATCGATTTGGCCGTTTGCAACAGGCGAAACAGAAATTTCCATACCTTGATATTCGATTTTACCGTTTTCAAAGCTGCCGCTGTCAATTGTTACACCCGCTTGTTGTACCACATAAGTATTAGGTGTACCTGTAGTGGTAATAAAGCTTAATGTATTGGCATTTGCAGCCGCAGCAGGATCAGCGTTGTAATTAGCTTGGTGGAATTTATCGAAATCTGCTTGCTCAGTAACATAAATTTTTGAGCTTGTAATACCGCCTGAAACAGTGCCGTCGTTTGAGGCCACATTTAGACGTGCATTTACTTTTTCGAACGTATCAAAACCATTGTCACTTGATTTGATTTCTACACCTTCAGCCACTTTGATTTTATGTTGCCCCTGATCGCCACCATATTCATAGCGACCAGACGTACTATTGTAACTATAAGAAGGAGTGTTATCTTGATAGCCCGAAAAGATAAACTTACCGTCTTCGGTCTTTGCATTCATTAGATCAAGTACAGTGCTTTGCAGTGCCTTAACTTCTTCAGCGATCCCTTCACGGTCGATATCACTATAGGCACCATTACCTGCTTGAATAGATAACGTATACGCAGACTCAAGTGCACCTTTAATATTTTGCAGTACACTTTCTTCTGTCGTTAAACGGCTATTCAACATAGTGATATTTTTTGTGAACTGCTCGTTGCCTTGAATGCGATCGTTATAAAGTAAAGCCCGAGCCGTGGCAGAAGGGTCATCAGCAGCAGTTAATACGCGCTTTTGAGTATTAACCTGTTCTTGTGCCTTATTAACATTTTGCTGTGAGTTAAGAATAGAATTAAGGTTATTCTTATACATCATGTTATTTGAAATACGCATAATTACCTCGCCGCACTTAATAAGGTGTCAAAAATAGTACGTGCTGTTGCAAGTACCTGTGCTGATGCTGCATACGATTGTTGAAAACGAAGTAAGTTAGCAGCTTCTTCATCAAGGTTTACACCTGATAGCGATTCATACCAAGCTTCAGACTGATCAGCCAATGCTGTAAAAGCCGCACCATTGGTTTGAGCTTGACTGGTCACAACACCAATATCAGTGACAATGGCCGAATAAGCTTGATTAAAGGTTTTATGATTATCAGCAGTACTACTTGCTTCAACATTTTGACGCACTAGCTCACCGTTTTGTAAATTAGCTAATAGCAAGCCATTGCGGTTATCATCAAAACCCCCGGTGTTAAACTCAAGTGTGAAGGTGTCCCCTGTTGCAGGTGAGCCTTCAATATTGAAGTCAAAACCGTAGGTATCATAAGGTGCCCCAGCTTGAGCAAGAATATTCTCAGCAGGCGGTGTTATGGTAAACGTCGATGTACCGTTGCCGTCTGTGATTTGATATTCGTTAGCATTCGCCGTTTTCACGAGTGTGATATCACCATTCGCCAAACTCGGTGGTGGACCAACCGTGATCCCCGTTGAGTTATCAATATCAGACACTGTGCCAGCAGAAATACTTGCATCGCTGGTATTATTGATATCGTTCGCAGTTCGAATAGGTGATGCTAACGCTAGGTCTTCAGGGCGCTCAGTTGCAAGCTCTAGGGTCGTTGCAGCTTGTGAATTTAGCTTCACCATAAATTGGTCACCAGTATTTGCTGTGCCTGATACATTAAGCTGTAAGCCAAATGCCTCACCGCCAGTGATGGTTGATGAGTCAATCACTCCTGCCGTTACATTGGCTGTTGACGCAGTGCCAATAGGTTCGCCTTTGTTATCGATTGCCTGAATTTCAACGGTGGTTGCACTGGTATAGGTAATAATAAAATCACTCGCTGGCAATTCGCTGCCTTTACCTGGTTCCACCGTTGCCGTCATTGTTGATGTGCCCGTATTAGCTTGATAGCCAAACGCATCAACGGTTGGAATTGCAAATATATCACCACCAATTTCACCATTAGCGTCCATACCTAAACGGTTTTGCTGATTAAAGGCATCAGCTAACGCTAATCCCATTTGACCAAGTTGGTTTTGCGCTGGCACTAAAATATCGTCACGAAACGCCAACAAGCCGCCAATTTTACCTTTTAACTTACTCACATCGACATCAAGCGGCACAGCTTTGCCACCGTTCACATCGAGTCTCAGTTCTTTAAAATTAGGATCAGGATCGCCACTGAATGAAAATAGGTTAAATGAGCCACTTTGCATGACAAGTGCTTGACCAGAGCCTAAATACACTTGTTTTTCGCCGTTATTACCATCGAGTGTTTCAATATCAATCAGCTCAGATAAATCACGAATCGCTTTATCTCGTTCATTGTATAAACCACTTGATACTGACTCACGATCAGTACCGTGAACTGAGGCAATCTTAGTATTTAGATCACTGATATTTTGGATCAGGTTATTGGCTTCTTCAGAAAAAATTTCTAGCTGCTCATTCACCACCGCTTTTTGGTCGACCACAATGCTCGATAATCTGTCCATTTGATCAATCAAGTTTTGTGCATCTGTCATTACTAATGAGCGTGCAACTGTTGATGACGGTTGATTTAAGCTTTCTTGTACATTGTTAAAAAACGAGTTGATACTAGTTGATAAGCTGTTTGACTCTTCTGAGAACAAGCTATCTACACGGCTTGCTTCTGTCACAAACTGATCAAAGAATGCTTTATTTGAGGTATCTCTATTTAATTGCTTTTGCGCAAATTCATTCAGTAAACGATACGTTTCACCACGACCTACTTGGTTATCGATCATGGTTGTGAACTCAGTGCGCTCACGTACATAGCCCTCGGTATTAACGTTGGCGATGTTCTTACTGGTGGTTTGTAAAAGCTCAGAGTTAGCTCTTACACCGGCATTTGCTATGTCATATAAGCTAAATGACATGAGGGTCTACTCCTTAACGTACCAATGAAGCAGCGACGCTTTGAAGCTCAACACGCTTCAATACCTGCTTAATTTTATCGGCATAATTTGGATCAGTTGCATAACCTGCTTTTTGTAACGAATCTAAAAAGG
The DNA here is from genome assembly GCF_005886115.1 of Pseudoalteromonas sp. S4492. Lineage (NCBI taxonomy): Bacteria > Pseudomonadati > Pseudomonadota > Gammaproteobacteria > Alteromonadales > Pseudoalteromonadaceae > Pseudoalteromonas > Pseudoalteromonas sp. S4492. The sequence goes on along the minus strand of NZ_PNCP01000004.1, from coordinate 29,223 downwards.
CAGCAGGCTCTGCGGTATTATTAAGTGCTTCTTGATAACGTGGGTTTTCATTTAAGAAATCCACAAAATCGTTAACACTGTCTTTAATCGATTGATAAGAGCGGAAACTAGCTTGCTTTTTAACAGGCACGCCTTGTTCAAATTCAAGCGTGACTTTACTCGCTTTGTCACCTTGCCAGCTTCTATCCGATTTAATATTGAATAAGTTGTTACTACTTGTGCCATCAGCTTTGCTGATGATGTGTTTTCCCCAGCCTGTTTCAAGGGCTGCTTGAGCCACCATCACTGCAGGGTTTAAACCAATCTTCTGTGCTGCATTTTTTGCGTGCTCCCAAATAGAGCTAATGAATGACTCAGCATCTTCAAAACGATTATCTGTTTGCTCGTTTGCTGATGTATCTGCAACAGGCTGTGACTCAGATTTAATGTCGTGGCTGTCATTCGCTACGCCGCGGGCGCGTTTATCACTATCAAACTCAGCCGTCGTTCTAAGCACAGACCCCGGGGTAAACTGTTTACCATCTGGCGAGAGCTGCTGAACAATTAAATCAGCTAAGCCGAGCGAACCTTTTGATGAAAGCTCAACCGACATCTGTTGGTCATGCATCTCTTCAAAAAACTTAACACCGCTTGAATTAAATGGGCTGTCTTTATCTTCAAACGCTTCATTTGCCTTACGCATACTTTTAAGCAGCATTTGAGTGAAAATAGATTCAAATTGTGCCGCCGCTTTTTTCAGCGCCTCTTTTGACGCATCGCTAGAGGCATCACTTTTTAGCGCACTTTGACGTAACGAGTCTAAGTTGCCTAAATCAAAAAAGTTTTGCTTGTCGAGATGATTAGTATCCATCAGCTTTTTGACACAATAGTTAATAATGAAAATTAAAATGCAAAAATTGCGCCAATAAAAAACTTTATAAATGAATGGCTAATAAAGGATATAGGAGTGGAGTAACTTCAGGGTCAAGGTTTTGACTGATATTTATACACTGAAGGATTAAGAGGTATAAAAACAAAAAACGCGCCCGAAAGCGCGTTTTAATTTAAATGATAACCAGTTGCCCGTTTATCGCCCCCGCTTCTTTTAAAGCTTCAAGGATTGCCATTAAATCACCCGGCGCGGCCCCCACTTCATTGATTGCGCGAACGAGGTCATCTAGATTAACACCCGGATTGAAAACAAAAGCACGTGAGTCATCTTCATTGACATCAATAATGCTTTGATTGGTAACCGTGGTTTCACCATCACTTAAGGCATTTGGCTGTGAGACATTTTGCTGCTCAGCAATGGTGACCGTTAAACCACCATGGGTAATAGCTGCTGGCTGTAGCTTCACGTTTTTGCCAATCACAATTGTGCCTGTTCGCGAATTGACAATAATTTTTGCTGCGGTATCTGCCGGTTTAAACTCTAAGTTTTCAAGGGTAGACAAATACGCGACACGTTGAGATGCATCACGCGGTGCCAATACACGCACAGAGGCTGCATCTATTGCCTGAGCACTGTCAGGACCCACTAAATCATTAATGGTTTGCTCTAAGCGTTTTGCCGTTGTGAAATCTGGACGATTTAAATTGAAGGTAATGTAGTCACCTTGCATAAACGGGCTCTTAATAGCACGTTCAACAATAGCACCATTTGGAATACGACCCACTGTTGGCGTGTTAATAATTACACGGCTACCATCAGCCCCTTCAGCACCTAAACCACCAACCACTAAACTACCTTGCGCAATTGCATAAGTATTGCCATCAACCCCTTTTAGGAAGGTTTGTAACAATGTACCGCCACGTAAACTGCCCGCACTACCAATAGACGACACGGTAATATCAATGGTTTGACCAGGCTTTCTGAACGCTGGTAACTCAGCATGCACTGCCACAGCAGCAACATTTTTAATTTTAGGTTTTAAGCTATCAGGTAAAGTGATACCAAAGCCATTCAGCATGGCTTTAAAGCTTTGTTGTGTAAATCGGCTTTGCTCACCAGTGCCAGGTAAACCAACCACTAAACCATACCCCACTAATTGGTTTGAGCGCACGCCCTCAACCATAGATACATCTTTGACTCGCTCAGCCTGTGCAGAAAACTGCAGGCTAATTAAGCAAAGAGCGATGATGTATTTAAACCCATTCATGACTTTATTCCTCTAAAATGGGAAAAGCGAACTACTAAAGAAACGAGACAGCCAACCTGCACTTTGCGTTTCTTGAATTTGCCCTTTACCTGAATATTGAATGCGCGCATTGGCAATACGATTTGATGTGACCGTGTTATCTGCGGCAACATCTTCAGGGCGAACCAAACCTTCTAAGCGAATAAACTCTTCACCTGTGTTCAAAGTAAGCCATTTTTCACCGCGAATAACCAAGTTGCCATTGGGTAGAACACGCATCACATTGACAGAAATATCACCAAATAAGCTGTTTGATTGGTTAGACTTTGAGTCACCTTTAAATGATGCCCCAGAACCAATACCAAATTGAATGCTGTCACCACCAATGTTGACCGGATTACCGCCAAGGCCTATAACAGGGTCTAAACTGGCGTCCGTTTCTTTGTCGGTCTCGGTTTTAGCGGCTTTGGTGGCTTGCGTTGATTCTTGCAATTTAACCGTAATGATATCGCCAGCACGCAGTGCCTTTTTATCCGAGTACAAATCATTTGATGAGTAACTATCAAACAACGACCCTGTAGGTACCATCGGCTCTGTTGTTGGCTCAGGGTACATAGGCGCATAGTAAGGGTCATCCTGAACCACATGATGATTTTGCGTTGTCATACAACCACCCAGCATTAATGCTGCCGATGTGACTAAGATAATATTACGCATGCTGCCTCCTACCCATTAAAGCTGTTGATTAATGTAACTAAGCATTTCATCAACCGCTGAAATCACTTTTGAATTCATTTCATAAATTCGTTGTGTTTCGATCAAGTTAACAAGCTCTTCAGTTACATTCACGTTAGAGGTTTCAAGGGAACCTTGAACCACCGTACCTAAACCATCGATACCTGGGTTACCTTGCACAGGCGCACCACTTACAGCGGTTTCTGTGTATAAGTTTTGTCCCATAGGCTCAAGACCCGATGGATTAATAAAATCACTAATCGTTAGCTGACCAATGACCACGTTGTCTGGTTGCCCTGAAATACGCACTGACACTTCACCGTCTTGTGAAACAGTAATTGATTGCGCATCGTCTGGAACATTCATTTCCGGTTGCAAAGGAAAACCCGCGCCCGATGTTACAATGCGGCCATCTTCGTCAGTCGTGAATTGACCGTTACGCGAATAGGCAATGTTGCCATCCGGTAATTGCACTTCAAAAAAACCAGGGCCTGAAATCATCCAGTCCAGTGAATTTTCAGTGGTAAGCATGTTACCTTGTGAAAAGTTCTTTTGGTTGGCAACCACTTTGGCACCCGCACCAAGCATTAAGCCTGATGGCATTTCAGTGTCTTGTGACGAACGACCACCTGGTTGGTTGATGTTTTGATATAGTAAATCTTCAAATACGGCGCGGCTTTTTTTGTAACCGACCGTGCTGGCATTCGCGAGATTATTTGAGATCACCGAAATATCGGTTTGCTGGGCGTCAAGCCCGGTTTTACTGATCCATAATGCAGGATTCATAACTCTACCCTCTCAGTCATCTTAAACAATGCGTAACAGCTGATCTTGACGCTCATCGAGCTCTTCGGCTGTTTTCATCAATTTAACTTGTAATTCAAATTGGCGTTGATTGCTGATCATGTCGACCATTTCATGCACCGGGTTTACGTTTGACATTTCAAGCGTTCCCGATAGTACTTTCACATTTGGCGAAATATCACAAAAACCACACAGGTCATTGATCAGCATGTCTTCTTTTGGTCGAAATAAACCGTCATTACCTTTTTCAAGCTGAGTGTTATCAGCCTCAATCACTTTTAAGCGATCAACCACTTCTAAAAAGTTCGCTGGTGCACCTTGCGGGCGAACCTGAATAGCACCGTCTTCACTAAACTCAACTTTCTCGATAGGTAATGGCAGAATGATTGGACCACCTTCGCCAATTACTTGACGGCCATGGCTGGTGATCAACGCACCATCTGGAGTAATGTTTAATGTGCCTGTTTTGGTGTATGCCTCATTGCCTGATGCATCTTGTACACTCAACCAACCACGGTCACTCATAGCAATATCAAGCTCACGGCCAGTTTCTACATAACCACCAGATTGCATGTTAGATCCTGGGCGTTCTTGCATTGCAAACACCCTCGATGGCAGACCTTCCCCGAAGGCTTGCATAGAGCGAGCTTGTGCAAAATCAGCTTTAAAGCCAGTGGTGTTAGCATTCGCAAGATTGTTAGCCTTGAGCTCAAGACCGCGCAAACTTTGCTTAGCACCCGACATGGCAATGTAGACCATTTTGTCCATAACATTGACTCACTAAAAATACGATAACTAAGAAATGCAATAAAAGTGCCAAAGTAAAATTGACGCTGAAATAGGAGAGAAAAATGAGCTGCTAGAATGAAAAAAGGCTGCCAATAGAGGGAGCAGCCTTCGTGTCGGATTATGCTTAGAGCCGTTAAGATTAACGGATCTGTAGGATGTTTTGTTGTAGCGTTGAGTTAACCTCAAGCGCACGTGAGTTAGCTTGGAAGTTACGCTGCGCACTAATCAAATCAACAAGTTCATTCGTTAAGTTAACATTTGATTGCTCAAGTGCTGATGAGTTGATTGAACCTAAAGTACCTGAACCTGGTTCACCAGCAATTGGCTCACCTGACGTTAAACTCTTCTTCCAAGAAGTATTACCTACTTGCTGTAAACCTTGTGAGTTCGAAAAACGAACCATTGCAACTTGACCTAAGAACGAGGTATCACCATTACTATACGATGCAACAATTTTACCATCAGAGCCGATATCAATACCCGATAGACGACCTACCGTCGCACCGTCTTGCTCAAGTGCTTTCACTTCAAAGTTACTTGCATATTGAGTTGGTACTTTATTCGCTGTTGCCGCTTCATCACGCCAGTTCATTGTTACATCATCTGGGAAGCTCGCACCATTAGAAAGTAAATCAGATAGACCTGTTGCAGCACCGGCACCATTTGGTAGGGTTAAAGGATTAAAAGTTGTATCTGTATTTGCTACACCATCCGTGCTAAGTGGTAAACCGCTCGCATCAAATTGGAATGTAGTTAATGGAGTATAAGGTGTTGTTGTTTGCTCTACACCACTAGAGTCAAATGGCTTTTCATCAAGTGTTGCATACACTTCCCACTCATTCTCATTACCTGTAGTCGCTGAGTCAGTTTTCACAAAGAAGAATTGTAAAATATGTGGCTCACCTAATGAATCATATACAGTTGTCGACGTTGAACTGTTGTAAGTCGCACTTGTTTCAGGATCAAATGGTGTCACTGTTGGCGCAGAGGCACGCGAATCAAGGTTAAATGATGAGTAAACATTCGTCGTTGCACGCGGTGAACCTGAAGCATCAGGAATTTGTAGTGCAGATGAAGTACTTAAACTAACAGAGGTTGTATCACCGGTTGCTTCATCAACAGGGAAACCTTGTAAGTAATTGCCGCTCGCATCAACAATAAAGTTATCTTTATTAAGTTTGAACGCACCAGCACGCGTATAAGTAAAGTCTTGTGCACCTAAGTCATTAGCCATTGCGAAGTAACCTTCACCCGTAATCGCTAAATCTAAAGAGTTATTTGTGAATGATAACGAACCTTGGTGGAATTGCTGTGCCACCATGGTTGTTCTTACACCGTCACCATTTTTTGTTTTACCAGAGCTAAATACTGATGATGCGTACACATCAGCAAACTCTGCACGAGACTCTTTGAAGCCCGTAGTATTCACGTTCGCAATGTTATTTGCGGTAACGTCTAAATCTTTTTGCGCGGCTGCTAAACCTGTTAATGCAATATTGAAGCTCATAACTCACCTCTAACCTATCTCTTAGCCTAAGCTAACCCAAACCTTTTTTTACTTATGCGATTTCAGCTATATCAGTCAGCCTAACCGCACCCTCTTTTGTATTTACGATAATGCCGCTGCTACCATTGATATTGACACTTTCAATATTTTTAAAGGTCGCCATTGGCAGGCTGCTGTAGTCACCATTTACATAGCCTTCAGCACTGATGTCATACTCACCTTCAGGGAGTACATTGCCATCGTTATCTTTGCCATCCCACTCAAAACGCAGTGCACCTGCTGACTGAGAGCCTAAATCAATGGTGCGTACTAACTGGCCTGATGAATCTGTAATTCTCAGCGTCAGTGTTTCAACCGCTGTTTCTGCAACCACCGAGCCTTTTGCTGCATTTTCACCATCAAAATCAATGGTGTCAGATTCAAGCAGTGCTTGTTTTCCCACAAGTGTTGAAGCTTGTAATGCAGAGTTCGATGTCATTGACGCAGTGAGTGAATCAAACTTTTCATTTAAGTTTGAAATACCTTCAGCCATAGTGAAGTTCGTCATTTGCGCAATCATTTGATCGTTATCTGCTGGATTACTCGGATCCTGGAACGACAACTGCTGTGTTAACAACGAAAAGAAATCTTCCTGAGAAAGCGTGTTGTTGTCTTCTTCAGTTGTTTGCGTATTGCTTTGATTCCAACGCAAGCTATCCAAATAGGATGATGATGCAGAGCTGATGTCGTTACTCATAACTTATCCTCGATTACCGTTGTCCTAACAACAGTGTTTTACTTAACATTTGCTTAGCTGCATCAGCAACTTGCACATTTGTTTGGTAAGAGCGAGAGGCAGAAATCATATTTGCCATTTCTTCTACGACATTAACGTTAGGTTTGTAGATATAACCGTTTTCATCCGCACTTGGGTGGTTCGGGTTATATTCAATTTGTAGTGGCTTATCGCTCTCTACAATGCCTAACACTTTAACGCCTACAGAAGAGCCCTGAGGATTGCTTTGTGATGATGACGCTTTAGTCAACTCAGCGGCAAAAACAGGATGGCGCGCTCGGTACGTTTTGTCTTGGCTAGAACTAATCGTATTCGCATTCGAGATATTACTGGCTGTGGTATTTAGGCGAACATTTTGCGCGGTCATACCGGTTGCTGAAATATCAAAAACATTATACAAACTCATGATTAAGCTCCTTGACTACCGAGGGCTTTTTTAAGGCCTGAAATTTTACTACTCATAAATTGCAGGCTTGCCTGATACTCTAATGAGTTTTGTACATACAAGTTTCGTTCCACTTGTATATCAACAGAGTTACCATCACCTGTATCTGCTTGATTTGGCGTACGAAACATTTCTGCACTACCAACAAAACGACTGCCTCCGGCAATATGTTTTGCATCGGTTCGAACCATGCTGTTGCCGCCCTGTTGGTTGCTTTTTGCCGCTTTTAATGCCGAGGCAAAATCGATATCTTTCGCTTTGTAGCCCGGCGTATCAGCATTAGCGATATTTGTCGCTAATAACTCAGCGCGTTGTGAACGGATCAACATCGCATGAGGATGAACACCAAATGCTTTATCAAAACTGATAGCCATAACCATCTCCAAAAAATTGACTCTACAGGGGATAATGCAAAAGGTAAGCCAAAAATAAAGAGTGATTTTTAATTATATAAGATGTTGAAAAATAAGTTTATTTAGCAACCTAAGAACTAGGTTGCTAAGGAGAGTTTACTTTTTCTGATAGATGATACCCGGGTTACAACGAACCATATCAAAGCTATCACTTAAGCCCGCCATTGACTCTGACGCACCTAAAAACAGGTAGCCTTTTGGGTTTAAAGCTTGCGCAAACTGTGCAATGATTTTCGCTTTTACTTCCGGTGAGAAGTAAATCAACACATTGCGGCAGAATATAATGTCAAACTTGCCCATTAAAGCGTATGAATCCAATAAGTTTAAATGTCTAAAGCTGACCATTTTTCTTATTGGGTCAATAACCTGAGCCATTCCATTGCCGCTGTCTTTAAAGAATTTTTGACGTCTTTCCATCGACAGACCGCGAGCAAGTGCCAAGGCGTCATACTCAGCATTTTTACACATATCAAGCATGGTATTAGAAATATCAGTGCCAATTATTTGCGCACCCATTTTTAATACTCCCGGATTTTTAGACTGAAACTCGGCAACCGACATGGCAATTGAATACGGCTCTTGCCCTGATGAACTTGCCGCTGACCATATTTTAAGTGGCCTACGCACATCTTTAAGCTCAGGAAACAGCTTAGTTTTCAATAATTCAAACGGGTATTGATCACGAAACCAAAGCGTTTCATTGGTGGTCATCGCATCAACCACAGCGGCACGAAGCTGCCTCTCGTGAGGACTTAAAGTTTTACTTACCAACTGTGATAATGACTCAACATTAAAGCGAGCCATCAGCGGTGCAAGACGACTTTTAACTAAATACAGTTTGTTGTCACCAAGCACGATGCCACATTGTTGCTCTAAGAAAGAGCGGAATTGATCGTATTCGCTTTGTTGTAAATGCTTATTTTCCAAAGTAATACCACCTATAAATAATTAATCACAATGAACCCACTTTTTCACAGCTGTTGCTAATTCATCTGGGTTAAATTTTGCAATAAAATCATCGGCACCTACTTTTTCGATCATTGCTTGGTTAAATACCCCACTTAGAGAGGTATGCAAGATCACATGTAAAGGTGATAATTTTGGATCTGCTTTGATTTCGGCGGTCAGTGTATAACCATCCATTTCTGGCATTTCTACATCTGATATCAATAAGCCAACGCGCTCAGTGATATCATTTTTACAATCCAGCTGAGCAATCTCGCGTAAACGTAGTAATGCTTCTTTACCGTTTTTAGCAAGCTCAGTTTGCACACCTAACGGTTCAAGCGCTCGTTTCACTTGATTTCGAGCGACCGCAGAGTCATCTGCAATAAAGACGATACGCTCACCTAAATCACGCTGAATTTCGCCATCACCAACAACCTCAGCACTCACTTCGGTGTTCACTGGGCAAATTTCATTTAAGATTTTTTCAACGTCAAGAATTTCAACTAACTCGTTCTCAATTTCTGTGACTGCTGTTAGGTATGAATAACGACCAGCACCTGATGGTGGCGGCATTATTTTTTCCCAGTTCATATTAACGATACGTTCAACACCGCCAACTAAGAAACCTTGCACTGAACGGTTATACTCGGCAATGATGATAAAACTGTCTTTAATGTTTTCGATTGCAGGGCCACCCACAGCCATCGATAAATCAATCACTGAGATAGTCTGACCACGGATATGCGCAACACCACGAATGTACGCATTTGATTTTGGCATGTTAGTAAGTGGTGGGCATTGCAGAACCTCTCTTACTTTAAACACGTTGATACCAAAGCGTTGTCGCCCTCTGAGTTTGAATAATAGTAATTCAAGGCGGTTTTGCCCAACCAACTGAGTACGCTGGTTAACTGAGTCTAAAATGCCTGCCATTTCAATCTCCTAAAGATAAACAATCAGAGCTGGAACAATAATTGCCTTCTTTGTGTTAAAGCTACATAAGGTTACGAAGCGTCTGTTTTTTGACGCAAAATATTTATACCTTGTTTTCAACAATAAGCATAGTCGAAACAATATGAGTTTGTTAAAAAAAAGCCGAAGATACAGTGTTTTTTATTTTCTTACTAGCCTGTTGTTTGCAACACAACTACAGGCTGAAGTTTATAATAACGAGCAACTTCAACAAATCGCTGTCGATTTTGTTAGTGAACAGCTCCCTGATCTGGACACCACACCGCAAATTAGTGCTTTACCATTAGATGGTCGCATTCCAGAGAGACTGTGTGAGTCACCAATAAACAAAGAGTTACCGACAGAGCCTCCTTTTAATCGGCAGGTAACTGTACAACTTAAGTGCCAAGACTTAAATAGTTGGACCCAATACGTTCACGTTCGCATTATAGAGCTCGAACCTGTGGTTGTTGTTACCACTAATTTAGCACGTGGCGAGGTTATTCGAGCAGAGCACTTGCGCCTAGAAATGAAACCTAAACAATTTGTCAGAACGCAATATGTACAAGATGAGACTATACTCATTGGTAGTCGCAGTAAGCGCAATTTACGTGATGGCACACCTATTGTTATGAGCCAGGTTTGTATGGTTTGTAAAGGCGATAACGTTACTATTTATGCTTCGTTAGGCGGTTTGAGAATTAAAACCACTGGAATTGCTTTAGAAGATGGTACGTTAGACGAATTAGTACGTGTAAAAAACAAAAAATCAGGTAAAGTATTAAATGCACGTGTGGATGGGGTCGAGTCTGTACAAGTAAATATTTAATTTTTTATATTTATGCTAAAGTATCCGCTGTGCCCGCCGATATAAAGGCATATGTTGGGTAATGTATAGGTCAAAATTATGGTAAGCAATGTCAATAATGGTCAACAACAAACTTCTGTGTTGACAAATACCAAGCAAAAAAAGCTTGATTTACAAAAAGATAATGCTAATGCAGCCGCTGCGAAATCGGCCGCACCAAAAGCAAGTGCAGATTCTGTGAGCTTAACTCCTCAAGCTAGACAGCTTAAATCTTTGCAAGAAAAAGCTGAGCAGTCATCAGGCTTCGACAGCAACAAAGTTGCTGAGCTGAAAAAAGCAATCAGTGAAGGTAAATACCAAATTGATGCTGAAAAACTAGCGAAGAACATCGCCGCATTCGAGTTTGATGTGTATGGCTGATCATAATCATTTAATTGCTAGCAAACTAACACAACAAGTTTCGTGCTTGGAGTCTATTGCTGCGCTTTTAGATGATGAACTGACAGCCATTGCTGCAAAGCGTGGCGAAGGATTAAAGAGTATTGCCCAACAAAAAATCTCTTTGCTCCAGCAAATTCAAACAATTGATAAAGACGTCCAAAAACTTGTTGCACACAACGAATCGCAAGATGACGAAGTAAGTGCACTTATCAAACAAGTAAACACCCTACTGACTAGCTGCAAAAAGAAAAACGATGTAAACGCCCATGCGGCTCATCAAGCACAGCTAAGTGTCAAGCAACTTAAAGATATTTTAATTGGCGCTCCATCATCGATGACCTACGACCAAGGTGGCAGCGTAATTCAAGGCGATAAGAAAATCGTACACAACTTGAAAGCCTAAATGTCATTTCCATTAAAAAAGCGCGACAACTAATGAGTTATCGCGCTTTTTTAATGATAGCAGAATTTGCTGAACTTATGCTTTGAACTTACGTTGCAAGCCAATAGGTTACAGCTAGACTAAGTTGCACCTAATAATACGTTACTTTTTTCACTTGGCGTGGCTTTACTTCACCAATGTATAAGTCGTGTACTCGTTTCATATCAAGCTGTAATTCAGTTGCGTAGGTATCCCCTACTGCGTAGGTTTTAATAACCTGCGCCCCTTTGATCACACCTTGTACTTGGCTTTGTAATTGATCGTTATGAGCAACACTGTTTTGTACTGTGGTGCCTGCGGAAATTTTTTGCCCGTAAACTTGCTCAGCAAGCTCGCGATACGCTTCAAGCTTTGAGGCTTTAATCGCAAGTAAAGTACGCTGCGATTCATTGCTACCTGGTTGAGCACTAATTGGCGCATACCCCACCGCTTTAAGCACTGGGTAGCTATCTGGCTCAATGTAAGTGTATTCTACATGTTTATCAAAAATACTACTGCAGCCGGTTAGTGCTGCGCAGGCAACCAGCCCACCGAATAGAAGTGCTCGCATAATTTGCTTCCGCTTAAAACTCTTTGGCTACAAATATGCACGTTTAATGCCACTGTGGTACAGTCCTTGCTCATTTAGGTTATTCATTGGTTTTAATGCTAGGTGTCAGCATGAAAAATAAAACAATAGCCAGCTTAAAAGGTCTTGGCTTAGCCTTTACAATTTTGTTTTCTAACAATAGCTTAGCTCAGTGGTTTGAGTCTACAGGCCATGCGGTAGTGAAAAATGGCGATACAAGCCAAGCCAAATCTGCCGCTATTAAAGATGCCATAACTCAGGCTTTAGTGTTTTCTGGCGCTCGTGTGAGCTCTGTTCAGACTCTAGTTGACGGGGTTTTGACACAAGATCAACTGAAAATAAGCAGCCACGGTGAAATCCAAAAAATAGAATTGATCAGCGAAGACCGCCATAACGACACCTATGCCATCACGCTTCGCCTCGATATTTTTGCTCAAGCTGAAGAATGCCCAGCAAACCAATACACCAAATTTATTGCCGTAACACAAAGCCAACTTGCCAATCGCGAGCAAGCGCGTATGGGCCAAATTTTTGACGTAAATAAAGCCATCAGTGAGCACTTATATGCCAGCTTAGGTAATACCCAAATGGCGGCTAAACCGACAGCCTATTACAATATGCCGCTGCGAGTAGACCATTTTTTCACTCAGCAATACGATTACAGTAATGCGCTACTTGAGGAGATCACTAGCCGCAGTAATTCGCAATATGTATTACTGAGCCGTATTCGTGATTTATCGGTTAATCATAAGATCAACAATGACTATGCATTTTGGCAAGATGATAGTTTCAAGCGTGCGTACAAAGTGGATTATGTATTATTTGATGGCACCACTTACGAAAAACTTTGGCAGAAAAGCTATCAAACAGAAGGCATTTGGCCATACAAAAAAACCGAGATCATCGATGTTTACAGCGACCGATTTTGGGCAACCGATTATGGCCAAGCTATTAGTGATATAAACCAAACCCTAACCTATGACTTACAAGCCGCCATGGCCTGCTTGCCCACGCAAGGTAAGATACTGCATATCGAAAACGATAGACTGATCATTAACCTAGGGAAGGCTCACGGCCTTGAACAGGGAGAGGTTTTAAACATTGCGCATCATAACTACTTAACGGATGCACAGGGTAATAAACTCCCCCATAAAATCACTACACTTAATCAAGTAAAAGTGACTCAGCTTTATCAGCAATCAGCAGTGGCCATGAGTATTGATAAGCAACCACTGCCTAATATTCAAATAAACGATATTGTTGAATTAGCTGCTAGCAAGTAAATGAGCTTGTAAGCCTTCATGAGCATTTAGCCAACGGGCTAATTGCTCTACACCGGCTATGTGCGGGTAATGCTTGCGTGTTGCAATAACAACTTGGCGTTGCTGGTTTGGTGAGATAGCTAAATACTTCACCCCTTCACGTGGTGTGCATGCCAGCTTAGGAACAAAAGTTACCCCATCATCCATTGCCACCAGCGCGAGTAAGGTTTCTATACTATTTCCTTTATATTGGTTCGAAACTTCAACCCCAGCAGAAAAGCAAAATTGCTCGGCTTGCTCTTTAAAACAATGCCCTTCGTTTAACATTAATAAATCACATTCATGCAATTGAGCTAAAGCAACTTCAGCGTGTTTTGCTAAAGCATGCTGCTCAGAGACTGCGACTAAAAAGTCTTCTTTATAAAGTGGCGACACATGATACGGTGCCAAGCCCGCCACATCTGCAACAATTGCAATATCAATCTCACCATTATCCAGCGCCACCAGCGTTTGCGCTGTTTGCATTTCAATAAATGAAAACTGGGTTTCACTAAAGGCCTGCTTCATCGAGGTTAGGAGTGTTGGCAGTAAATAAGGTGCAATAGTTGGAATAATACCCACATTTATTTTCCCTTTTAGAGGGTCGTGTGAGCTTGCGGCAATTTCTTTCAGCACTTGAGTTTGTTCTAGGATCAGCGTGATTTGTTTAAGTAATTGCTCACCTTGCACAGTCAACGTAACCTGTTTTGTAGAACGGTCAAAAATGATCACTCCCAGCTCTTGTTCAAGCTTTTTAACTTGCCCACTCAGTGTCGGCTGGCTGACATAACAGGCATCGGCTGCTTTTCTGAAGTGCTTATATTGTGCCACCGCTTTTACATATTCGAAGTCTTTTAAATTCATACCACACCACCAATAGCTTTTACCTATCATACTAATACAAACAAACGATTGGAGCTATCATAAATTAAATCGCATAATGGCAATCAACAAATCAAGAGGAATTAAAACAATGTTAAACAATATCGAAGGCCAAAAAGTACCAAACGTTACATTCGCAACACGTGTAGACGAGCAGTGGAAATCAATAACCACTGACGAAATTTTTAAAGGTAAGACGGTTGTGCTGTTTGCATTACCTGGCGCATTTACACCAACTTGCTCATCAACTCATTTACCACGTTATAACGAGCTAGCTGCTGTATTTAAACAAAACGGTGTTGATGAGATTGTTTGTATTTCTGTAAACGATACGTTTGTAATGAATGCGTGGGCACAAAACCAAGAAGCGCAAAATATTACCCTATTGCCAGACGGCAACGGCGAATTTACTGACGGCATGGGTATGCTAGTCGATAAAAACGACTTAGGTTTTGGTAAGCGTAGCTGGCGCTATTCTATGCTTGTAAAAGATGGCGTTATCGAAAAAATGTTTATTGAGCCGCAAAAGCCAGGCGACCCATTCGAGGTGTCGGATGCAGATACCATGCTTGATTACATCAACCCTGCGCAAGTAAAACCAGAATCAGTGAGCATTATTACCAAACCTAATTGCCCATTCTGTACAAAAGCTAAAGCGCTACTAGATGCAAAAGGGTATGTGTATGAAGAAATCGTATTAGGTCAAAACGCATCATTAACGAGTTTAAAAGCGATTTCAGGTCGTGAAACAGTGCCGCAAGTATTCATTGGCGGTGAGCACATTGGTGGCTCTGACGATTTAGAAAAGCACTTTGCAGCTTAAAGAAAGGGAGCCTTGTTGCTCCCTTTTGTATTTTTGGCCAATTATTAAAAGCGCCTCAACTTAATAACCCTTAGCCCCTGTATAAGCCTCTCATTGGCGCAATTTGTTCTATTTCTGTCGTAAAAAGTCAAGATATTCACTAGCACTATGACTTAGTGTAGAGAATACCGATGAAGGACTTCCTTCACATTCACAGAGGACACACATATGAGCCAAATGAATTCTGTTGCCATGCAAAATGGCAAGCTGCATGTAAAACAAATTGATATCCCTACTCCTGGACCCGGTCAAGTACTGGTAAAAAGCCTAGCGTGCGGTATTTGCGGTTCAGATATTCATATTACCCGCCACACCAGCGATGTATTCGATATCTATAAAAACCTCGGCATCATGGCAAAAGATGCTGGCGATGACCAAGAAGTGTTATTAGGCCATGAATATGCGGCTGAAATCGTTAGCTACGGCCCCAATACAAAAGGCGAATTAGCGACAGGTACTCGTGTCACCTCAGTGCCTATTTTACTTTCAGCTGGCGGCGCTGGCGTAGGTGTAACCCCTGGGCTATATGGTGCCTATTCTGAATACTTTATTGTTGATGAAGCCTTGCTATTACCTATTCCTGATGCTGTTCCATCAGAAGCAGCAGCCATTACAGAGCCTCTTGCCGTTGGCCTACACGCAGTAAACCGCGCACAAATGAATAATGATGATGTAGCCATTGTCGTTGGCTGTGGCCCAATTGGCCTTGCTGCAATTGCCGCGTTAAAGCTTCAGGGCGTAAAACACATCGTTGCCTCCGATCCACAAGAGAGCAAAAAACAAATTGCCCTTGAATTTGGCGCTACAGAATATGTTAACCCTATGGTTGATGATGAAGTCGCTAAAGCCGCAGCACTTGCGGGTAATAACAAGGTGGTTATTTTTGAATGTGCCGGTGTAAGCCGTTTATTAAACGACTACATTTTACGTGCGCCAGCAAAAGCAAAAATCATTGTAACAGGTGTACATACCGCGCCACTCAACGTTAACTTTGCCTATGCCACAGTAAAAGAGTTAGACCTTATTTTCTCTTATTACTACCAGCCAGAAGAGTTTGCACAATCACTTGAGAACATCGCGTCAGGCAAAATTGCATGGCAAAAAATGCGCACTGGTAAAGTCGGCATCGACGGCGTACAAGGTGCCTTCGATACGTTATTTAAACCAAACGACCACATCAAAATCATCATTGAACCATGGCGCACAGGTGAGCTTGAAAAAGTAACGGGTTAATTTAATTGGGGTTGCTGAGAAACTTGGTAGCCCCTACAGGAATCGAACCTGTAACTGCCCCTTAGGAGGGGGCCGTTATATCCATTTAACTAAGAGGCCACTCGAAAGCTGAAGTAAAGCTTATAGCTTGTAGCTTGTAGCTTGTAGCTTGTAGCTTGTAGCTTACGTAAAAATTATAACGGTCTAAGGCTTTGGTAATCAAGAGAATAAACCAATCGACTTGTGAGTAAGCCGATTGGCAAAATAATGAGGCTAGTTAACGCGAGCTGTTGCTGATTGGATTGACTCATGTTTTAGCACAAAATATGGGATCACTTTTTGTGCGCTGGCAATAACCAGCTTTGAGTTTAAATTAATTACTCGGGCATTCACTTCAACTCCATTAGGGCGGTATATCAGCGTGCCTGTGAGTACATGGCTAGCAATGCGACGCTCAGCTAACTCTTCTACATCACGCGACATCACAAAATCACCATGTGAGGTTACAGTAATGACATCCATCGCTTTAAAATCCACAACGCCAAAGCCAAATTTTTGCAGCTGATACATCATTGATTCGGCAAGTTGGTTACCAAGCTGAGAGCTGGTTTTTAAGCTCGCATCTAAATCCACAAAAGTGGTAATGGCAATACCTAAATCGCTTTCTTGTTGCATGGTATCCACTAACTCAAGCGCCATTTGCTCGACATAATTAACAACGGTTTTATGATGTTGATAAGGCACAAACAGGCGATGGTTAGCGTTATCCTGCTGCATATCTTTTTGTTCAAGCACTTGCAGCATAGCAACGTAATCGACTTGAGAGCTTGCTGATGCCGGTGCATGTTGAGCTGTATTTTGCGGCTCTGCTGATTGCTCTGGCAGCAATTGGCAGCCAGAAAGCACGAGCGTTAACGATGCGAAGATAAAACCTTTCATAGCTTACTCACTTGCTTGTTTTAGTGTAATGCCATCACTTCGATTAGTACTATCCAGGGCATCAACCACTGACTGTGGGATAAAGCCTTGCGCCGACCCAACAACCGCTTTGCTTGCTAAGCCAACAATACGCGCATTCACGAGCACACCACTTTGATGATTAACCAAAGTACCTGCCAAAACATAATTGAAGTTTTGATCTTGGCTTAGCTCTAAATAATCACGACTGAAAACATAATCACCACTAGGCGTGACACGCATATAATCCGTGGTTTTAAAGTCAATGACAGGCACACCAAACGCGTGAAGTTCATGAATAAAACTTTCGGCAATTTGATTACCCAGCAAATTTGTTGAGTTGTAATCTGCATCAAGGTACACAAAGCTTGAAACAGCAACTGGCGTGTTATCACTAACATATTGCAAGTTTTCAACAAGATCCTGCATGATGCCACGCACATAGTGATTGATATTCTTACGTGTTGGGGCTGCTGTAAAAGTGCTGTTATTCATTACCGCCTGATTGGTTTGAAACACACTGTCATTACTATGCGGCGCGGCAACTTCTCTTTGCGCAGCTAACTGAGGATCATTTTCGTGTTGTGTTGCATCACCAGTTAACATTGATGAGCAACCAAAGCCAAACGGCAAACATAAAGTTAAAATTAAACGTTTCATTAAATGAGTTCCTCTTAATATTCGCTTCGATACAACTGGCCATCACGTTGCTGAACTTTTTCAGCGCCCCACATTACATTGATAGGGATCTCAGTGCTTGCTGCTGACACAATTCGCAGATCTTTGGTATTCACTAATCGGGCATTTACTATGTAGGCATGTTGTTGCCGCGTCAGTGTGCCGGTAATAACAAAGTCAATATTCTGACGTTGACGTAAGGTATTTACATCACGACTAAGTACACTATCGGCCGATTGCTGCAAATTTAAAGTATTTTCTAATCGATACTCAATGGTATGAAA
The DNA here is from genome assembly GCF_005886115.1 of Pseudoalteromonas sp. S4492. Lineage (NCBI taxonomy): Bacteria > Pseudomonadati > Pseudomonadota > Gammaproteobacteria > Alteromonadales > Pseudoalteromonadaceae > Pseudoalteromonas > Pseudoalteromonas sp. S4492. The sequence continues at coordinate 11,304 of NZ_PNCP01000004.1, read as the reverse complement.
ACCAAGCTGAGTAAATTGCGTTAATAAACTTTCTTGAATTTGCTGACTCAAGCCACTGCCCTGATCTTCTGCTAAATCAGTACCTAAGCCATCAGCCATATAAAAACTGGTCACAGCAATACGTGCATTGCCTTTGTAAGGGCCTTGAATACGGCTCAGCTGACTACTTAAATCAGCAACGTATTGATGCACCGTATAAGGTGCCATCGGCGATTTTGGGGTTTCTCTAGGGGGCGTTTTTTGTGGCTCTTCAGTTAAGCTACAACCCACCAACACTAAAAAAACTGAATAAAATAACAGGCGCATAATTGCCATCCTCACTAAACTTAGTAAGTACAAAGCAATAATTATGCCTAAGTATTATTGTTGATGGGATAAATCAAGTGGATTCTGCACATAATGTGATACCAAGCATGCCACACCGACTGATGCTAACTTTTTACAATCATTAGTTGCTTGCTGCTTTTGTTGATATGCACCTATTTTTAAGCGATGGAAAGTGCTGCCGTTCACTGTTACGGACTCTACATTAGCAATAAACTGGCCATTAAATAGCGCTGGGGCTTGTTTTTTAATTTCAGCAAGGCGAGCTGTTAGTCGAGGTATCTCTGTTACGGAAGCAAGTTGTAGTGCAAACTTAGCTGTAGGCTCGGCTATAAACTGAGGAGCGGTTACTGGTGACTTTTTTGCCTTTACAGGCTCTGCTTGCTGCGCATTTAATAAAGTAAGTTGTTCAGTGAGTAAGGTTAACTCACTTTCAATTGAGAGCAAACGTTCTAGCTCTGGCTTCATTGCTTGGAATTGCTGATGCGATTGCCTCAGCTCCAGAAGCTCTTGTTGGCTAATTTTTACTAAGTTTTCTTCACTCACTTTTGGCTCTGTCACGCTTTGGCAACCAATGATAGGAGTCACCAGTAAGACTAACCATACTTTCTTCAGATTTTGAAAAGTAGTAAAAACCATAATTTGCTCCTTGCTAGTGTTGAACTTGCTGTTCAGTTACGTGGCATTTAATTGCTTGTGATATTAGCTGCGCACATTGCTGTTCAAGCTCATTTGCAGATTGTGCGTCAAAGCCAACTGCAAGCGTGTAGTGTGCATTTTCTTTATCGTGAATGTAGAAAGCGCTCTGAAAGCCTTGTTGTGTTAAACGCTGTTTCACCAATGAGTAATACACCTTTAATATTTTTAGTGAATTAAACTTGCCAATACTCGCAATGTAGCCCTGACGCTTTTTAAGTGGCCGCAAAGTAATATCAACCCCCACCAGTACATCACCTTTGGGCGATAATTCTATTTTGTGTGTTTGATTACTTACCAGTGACTTTTGGCCTTGGTATTGTTTATCAACAATCGCCTGATACTTACCGGGTTTAATATCAGTAAACAAGTAATAGCCATCATAAGCCGCTTGTGTAATTGCTACATCATTGCCTTGTTCATCCACTAAGGTAATTTTGGCATAGGGTTGAACATTCGTCCCTTGCTCTGTCTGCTGATAAACGGTGCCTTCGATTTCGCTAGCATTATTTACTGGATAATCCATGTACTCAACGAAACCAGCTCGTGGTGTTATGGAGAAACCATCGTGGGCGGGTATCATAAAAGGGTCAGCAAAACTGTCACGATCGAGCACGATATCTGTTGTGCGATTAGCTGGCATAGCTGAAAGAATCGCAATACCTTGTTCATCGGTAATAGCTTGGCGATAATTTTGTAAGCCTTTTACTTTAACACCCACCAAGCCCTTTTCATTGCCATCTTTAATGCCATTATCATTTTCATCTAAAAACACATTAACCATCAAACTACCAGTATTGGTCAATGTTCTATTACTCATAAATGGCTGATTATATTGACTATCAAAACCAAAACTAAATCGACTATTTAAGCGAATTTGCCACTGATCATTACTATCGTAATTAACATTACTGCTTAAGTTAATCCTGTCATTTTGCCACGTTAAACCTAATTCAGCGGACTGAACATCGTAATCTAGAGAGTCCCTTAAAGTTAGCTCTGCTTGTAGGCTTGGGCCCAAGCTTCTGCTAAACTCAGCTTCATAACTTGCTATTTCACTAACGGGAGAGAGTCGATAATTAACCCCAAACCGACTATACACTCTGCCCAGTCGTGTTTGTAAACGCGTCGTACCATCAACACTTTCTTGCCCAACACTTAAGTCTTGCCACTGCAATAAATTATTTATAGAGACGTTTGCATAGCTGTAATTTAAACGATTATAAATTTGTTTTAAATCAACGCTTTGTGCATGTTGAATCAGAAAGTTGTTTTGATAATTGAGCCGCCCAAAATCATTTTTCATCAGCTCACCTGACATATCAAACTGATAGCTCTTGAGCGTTATATCTCGACCATTCTGATTATCAGTACGGTTCGTTGCGCTAAATAGCAGAGACTGATCAGCCAATTTAGTTCGTGTTGTTAATTCAAATTCGCTTTGTTGTTGATTATTTTCTTCATATTCAAGATTAACCAATAACCTGTCTAACAGGCTAAGGTTCGTTCCAAGAGCAACATGATACAGCTCATCTTGCTCTCGTTTTTGCGCCATGAAGCCTGAATACATGGCAATGTTATCACTCACACCATATTGGTATCGCCCCGCAGCAACCCAGCCCTGATTTACACTATAGTTACTGTTGCCCAATAACTGCTTGCCTTGCTCTGAAACAGATAGCTCATAGACTGCTTCCCCTTGTTCAAGCTGCGTGCCATCAATGTAGTAATATTCAGTTTTCCGCTCTACTTGTCCTTGTGGACCATAAAAAATCAACTCAAAGTTGTTTTCACCGAATAGTAAATCAACATCAGCAAAAACATAGCGTCCATCGGTCAAACTCAACTGCTGTTCAATTAAAATACCATTACGATATAATTCAACATCCCAACCAGGCTGCACTGCACCGGTTAGATTCACCCGATTATTATCAATAGCTTGCCCAAGTTGATAATTCGATATTTTAACCCCACGACCATATTGGTTGTTATAACGGCTGCCAACTTGCGTAGCTGTTACATCCCCTACTTCAATAAGACTTGCAGCAAGTGGACCTAACAATTGATTATTCACATCTTGCCTAGAGAAAGTTAACCTTGAGTTGTTCAGCAAGTCATTCTCACGACCCGCTAAAAAGTATTCCATCGTTAAGTAAGCAAAGTCTTGCGAGCCAAGTAATGAGTAACTTGTCTGGCTGTTATCATTATCTTGGGTATAGTTCAATTGTAAGTCAGCCACAGGGACAGATAAGGCCTGATATGGGCTTGGTTTCCAAGGTAAAGTTGCTTGCTTTTGGCTACTGTAGCTTTGCAGTTGTTTTTTATGACGCTGCGCTTGCGATGCAACAGGATAAACAGACTCAGTTTCAATATGTAACTCTAAGCTTGCGTAGTCAGAGCTGTGCTTAAATTCAAAAGCATCAGCAAGTACTGCAGCTTCTATATAAATATCATCGTCAACACTAATTTGTTGCTCAGTAAGCTGCCACTTCTTGTTATTTGTAATCAGCTCTTTTTGTGCTGTTAATTGAAAAGTGTTATTACTATTGATGAACCAACCTTCTGCACTCTTGGCCGATAAATCGACATTAATTGCTAGCTGTAAGATATCAACTAGCCCTGAAAGCCCCAATAAAATGTCTTGATCAGACTTAAGGGCAAAAACCTCACCGAGGTAATTTTCATTTAAATAAATTGAAAATAGCAAAAACTCCCCAGTCGCAATTCGCTGCTGGGTGACTAAGGTGTGTGCAGAATTATGTGTAGGCTTAGATTGTGAAACATGGAGCTGTTCGCCATTTAACTTAGCTTTTATGGCATTGAGTCTAGCTAGTACATCCTCTGTACTCACAGTCGAATTAGCAAAGCTGATAGGACTTAATAGCATAAGCCCTAACGCAAATAAGCGATTCATAAATGTTTTCGAATTAATCCCTAATGTCGAATAGACAATGAATATGAGCCAAAATCGACGCCTTCATACTCATCTGCACCTTCATATTTAAGCTCAATATTCCCTTGTTTTGGCAGCTGTTTGCCAGAGAACAAATCTAACAATACTGTCGCTTGTTCAATTTCAGGATATAAACTTAGATTCCCGATTTCAGCGATTTTTTCTTGTTTTCCCGCCGAATTAGTGACATACGCGCTAAGTCGACCATAACTACTAAAACCTTGTTTTTCAGTTAATTTAACAGCAATTTTTGGTGTTTTATTTACCGAGTCTTCAACTATTTCTGCAGTTTGAAACGCAACTTTTGGCAGCTCACCTTGCTCACGATATACAATTGGAATACTAAAACTCAAAATCATGTTCACTTTGAGCCCGGCCTTAGCTGCCTTATCTTCATTTGGTAAGGCTTGAAATAATAAGTGAGAACGATATTCCCCTTTAGCCAAATCCTTAGGCTTTCTAATCGCTATTTTAATCGTTTGCCTTTCGCCCGGTGCTAAACGAATTTGCTTTGGTGATAAGCGCGCCATAGGAGAAAGACTCGTTGCTACTGGTTCACTCAGTGTTTGGTATCCCCCACCAGGAAGCGCTAATTTTTCGCTCCATACAACTCGGTATGTACGGTACTCTTCTGAGCTATTAATAACGGTGACTTTTGCGCTTCGTTGGCGCTCATCAAATGAAACTCGCGTTGGTGAAATAAGTAAATTTGCCGTTGCACATTGACTGAAAAAAACAAAAAAAAGTCCACATAAAAGACGTTTTGCGAACATATCTATCCTTAGTAATTGACTGAAATTTCTAAATAAGTTGAAGAAGAATACTGACCATCCGCGTATGGTTTAGCACTACGATCTGTCGTTAAAGTACCGCCAATAAATACTTTTGCCTCACCAAATTCATTGGTAATCACATATTTAGGAAAACCATTAAGACGTACAGAAAATTCAGCACTTGTACTGCTATCTACATCATGTATTAGCTGAGTTGTCGAAAGTGGCTTTAGCTCTAACTGAGTTCTGGCTGGTAAGCCAGTGAGTAATAATTCTGCTGGGCGGCCATTTTTAAGTACATACACAGAGCCCTGTGTATTGATACTGCCATCATCTTTGACAATTACAGAACTAATATTTGTATTAGCTAGAATAACTAGAGTACCAAAATCAAGCGCTTGCTGCTCTGTACTCGCAGCTTGCAACGGCGTTGAGAACACTGTAAATAGCACGCTGGCTAAAAGCAAAAAGCGCATGATAAATTACCTAGAAATATTAGTAGGCAACTTCTAGTTGGAAAGTACCAGTGTATTCAGTATCACGATAGGGTTCAGATGATTCTGTATTTGCGGTAGATAAATTAGCACCAATGTTAAACTCAACACTGCCATCTGCATCAGCCGTTAGGTTTGGCGATGCTGTATTGTAATAAGCATTTGCATTTGGCCCAGAAGTAATAAAATATCTCCAACCATCAACAATAAAGTTAGGCTCATTTAAACCTTGGCCACTTGACTCTAATGTATTTGCTGTTGGATCGGTAATAGACAAACGCGCATTTGGCACCGCCTCTGATACCGTAAATGAAGCTGGTGCTCCTTGCTCTATAATTGAAATAATCGCAGGAGATAAATCTATTCTTGTCGAAACAGGGCTTGCATCAGGTTCTGGATTAATAGTTAAAACTGCTTGTGCAACACCTAAAGGGTCCGCTACAGCACGAATGGTACCAAAATCTAGATCATTTCCTTTTGTTAAAACAACTGAGTTTTGAACCTTTACTGTGGCGCTGAAAGATTCTGTAGTGGCGAAAGAAGAAAAAGCAGAAAATGCTAATGAGCATGCAATTAAAGAAAGAGGTAATTTCATATTAAGTCCTTATAATTAAATGGCTAAGCCATTTTTCTGTATCTTAAGCTTTATCGACCACTAGAACAAATACTTTAAGATTAATTACCTAATTTTTAAGAGGAAAGATGCTTAAAGCATCTCTCCAATAAATGGTGCCGTCACACAGGTTTGCCCCATTCTTTTCGCTATCTCACAAAATGCTGTCGCCTGAGTATAATTTTCAAATGGACCAGCCCTTAATCCATACAAAGTTACGCCTTTTTGCTCTCGTGTTTTAAAACGAAAATCAAGGCCATTTAAAGCAGCAGGATAATCACGTTTGAGCTTTAAGACCTGATAACTAACTTTTTTCGGCGTTAAATATAAACCTAATTGTACGCCCGCTTCAGCGGCTTTATTTGCTGCAATAATCGCCTCAAGTGAATCTGTTGATGATGTTTGCTGCGCTTGCGTTTGTTCGCTTTGATGAATAATCACATCATTTTGTGGCTCAAATTGTGATGGCTTTACGGTTAAATCACTATTAGCTGACAGCACTTCGATTAACAACGCAAGGTCTTTTTCCATGGCTGAAAGGCGCTCAATGCTCGGCTGTTGGTTTTGCCACTCGGCAGCAAATTGCTGTACTTGCTGCTCAGTATAAGCTGGCTGGGTTTGCTCTTGGCTCATCATACATGCTGTTAAAGCAGTTAAGCTGATGGTTATCAATAGATATTTAGAAAAAATAGAAAAATGCATGGTGACGTCAATTCTAAAAAACAGACTTAAATGGTAGCAATAAAAATGCCACCTTTAGCGCGAATATTTGACGCTAGAAATAAATTCGGTTGTCAGTGTAGTTGCTAACCCAGCAATCAATGCCTTGTCGCTTAATCGCTTCACAGTCAGCTTTGGCATTCTTCAAATATTTATAGCCACCAAATTTAAGTCGATAATAGGTATGCTCATTTACATCTGCGACTTCGACATTGAGTATCGGTTTTCCCTGAAAAATACTGGGTGCTCGTTTAGCCATTTTTTTTAATGTTGAAGCAAGGCCTTGCTCAGAATTAACCGATGCTAACTGTAGAGCAAATGCATAATCGGGTTTCACAACGTCTGTAGAGTCGTTTGACAATGCTTGCGACGTGTCTGCTTGATCAAGCATTGTACTGACAGGTTCATTTTGGGTTTGTGCCAATAAGAATGAGTTTTGCATTACCTTATTATTACTTAGGTACTGAAAAATATTGAAAACAGAAAGCGTGTTAAAGGAGATATTTGGAAGTGCCTTATTACTGCAACCAGACACAGTCAATAACACCAATAGGCATATACTGTAACGCAAAGGTTTTGAGCAATATTTCATAAGTAGGATTCTTAAACGTACCATTAAAAATTTGCTTCTTTTTAAAGAAGTCTATCTGTTAGCACTTGCCTATACAAAAGCCATAAACATCATTTGAGACGTTGCATAAGAAAACTCTAACACATTATTTGTTATTATAATATTTTCAGTACAGTGCTTAACTTACTGCAATAAAAACTTAATGACACCCTACTACTTAAGTTTTCATATTAGACAACCTAAAGCAATAAAAATCCGTTTTTACATAGGTATTTTTATAAGTATAGCTAAGTTTAACTATCCTACAGGGATATATAAGCATCTCACTGATCTTTAATCTTAACAATGCGTTAAGAGCTAGGTATATCAGAAAAATCCTTTATTGGGTAATAATCGACAATTGTGGGGATCATGTAAATAACAAAAAAGTGCCATATAGACACTTTTTTTACATGATTTTCAACTAGGTAATTAGAATTGATTATTTAACCAGCGACTTTATGAAGTCTGTAAGCTCGTCTTTGAATTCATCACGGCGTAGTGCAAATTCAACAATAGCTTTTAAATAACCAATTTTGCTGCCGCAGTCATGGCTTTTGCCTTTCATTGAGTAGGCATCAACTATTTCTTTTTCCATTAGCATAGCAATGGCATCAGTTAATTGGATTTCGTCGCCAGCGCCTGCTGGGGTTTTTGCAAGTAACGGCCAAATATTTTTGCTCAGTACATAACGACCCACAACAGCTAGATTTGATGGAGCTTGATCAACTGGAGGCTTTTCAACCATGTTTAAAATAGCTGCGCTCTCACCTTGATTAATTTTTACATCACCTAAATCAACGACACCAAATTTATCCACTTCGCTTTGAGGCACAGGTTCAACCATGATTTGGCTCTCACCGGTGTTTTCAAAACGCTGGATCATTTCAGCTAAGTTATCTTTTTTAAGGTCGCTTGCCACATCATCAATGATCACATCAGGTAAAATAACAACAAATGGTTCATCACCTATGATAGGTGCAGCACAGTTAATAGCATGACCAAGGCCTTTCGCTTCACCTTGACGAACATGAATAATTGTTACATCTTTCGGACAGATTGATTGTACTTCTGCAAGTAATTGACGCTTTACACGCTTTTCTAGCGTTGCTTCTAGCTCAAAACTGGTATCAAAGTGGTTTTCAATTGAGTTTTTACTTGAATGTGTCACTAAAACAATTTCTTTAATTCCTGCTGAAATTGCTTCATTTACAACGTACTGGATCAGCGGTCGGTCAACAATAGGAAGCATTTCTTTAGGGATTGCTTTAGTCGCAGGTAACATGCGCGTGCCAAGACCAGCAACTGGGATCACTGCTTTCATTGATTTCTCCTTAAATTTTATTGTTGTTACACTGAAAACGGATACTTAATTGCATCGTGACACTGATAACCTACTACTTCAAAATCGTCTTTTGTAACCCAGGTTTCAATGTCTTCTAGTGATTTAATATTTGGGTTTATTTTTAATTCTGGTGACGCGAATGGCTCACGCTTGAGCTGCACATCACGCATCAACTCAAGTTGGTTTTCATAAATATGCGCATTTGCTATTTTATGATATGCCTTACCCGGTTTATGCCCGGTGATTTGTGCAACTAAAGCAAGTAACACAAAACATTGAATTTGATTAAAGTTTAAGCCTAGCGGTACATCGCAGCTACGTTGGTATGATGTTAAGTATAAAGTATCACCCAGTAATGAAAAAGTGTGTGTATGCATACAAGGGCGTAAACAACCTAGTTCAAACTCACCCGGATTGTAAAAAGTCACAATTTCACCACGGTCATCAATCCCTTTAGATAAGTTATCAATGACTTTTTTTAACTGATCAAGGTGACTGCCATCCGGGCGTTGCCAACTGCGGCCTTGCACACCATATACACGGCCCATATCATCTTCACCACGACGATGTGGGTTTTCAAGCCAAGCTTTGTTTTCGTTTGCGTTTGCATTCCAAGTCATGCAGCCGATATCACGAAACTGTGCAGCGCTGTCGTAACCACGTAAATAACCTAATAGCTCCGCTATCGCCGCTTTGTAAAAGCTCTTACGCGTGGTGATGAGCGGAAACTTGTTATTTGCCACATCATATTCAAGATCGGCATTTATAACGGTTAAACATTTGGTTCCTGTGCGCTTGTTCTCAACCCACACACCTTCGTCAACAATGCGCTGACATAAATCTAAATACTGTTTCATTGATTTGCTCTTGTTATGCTTTGCTTGCCACGCTGTGTTGCGGCTTTTTATAGGCCCATATTAACAAACCAAGGCCACCAATTACCATCGGCAATGACAGTATTTGCCCCATTGAAATTATGCCTGCAAATAAACCTAAATGGGCATCTGGCTCACGGAAGTATTCTACGGTAAATCTGAATACGCCATAACCGAGTAAGAACACACCTGCAACACTGCCCGCTGGACGTGGCTTTTTGATAAACCATTGTAAGATTAAAAACAGCACTAGGCCTTCTAAAAAGGCTTCGTATAATTGTGAAGGATGGCGCGGCTCTGGGCCACCTGATGGGAAGATAAATGCCCAAGGCACATCTGTGACTCGGCCCCATAGTTCACCATTAATAAAGTTACCAATGCGACCTGCTAATAAGCCTAGCGGCACGAGTGGCACTACAAAATCACCCACTTCAAGTAATGACTTTTTACGTGTCCAAGCAAACACCACAATAGCGGTGATTACACCTAGCGTACCACCATGGAACGACATACCACCTTGGTCAATTCTGAACAAATACAATGGGTTTTCAATAAAGTAACTAAACTGATAAAACAATACATAGCCAATACGACCACCGAGTATCACCCCGAGCATGCCGTAAAAGAGCAAGTCACTGACTTGTTCTTTTGTCCAACCTGAATTTGGTTTTTCTGCTTGACGATTAGCAAGCCATAGCGCCAAAGCAAAACCAATTAAATACATTAAGCCGTACCAACGTACGCTGAGCGGGCCTACCGAAAAAATAACCGGATCGATATCTGGAAATTGAAGAGCCATAAAAATAAAAACCTTTAACTAAACACCATTTTAAGCGCAATTATGACAAGTAATAGCGCGAATACTTTTTTTATTGTTGCCACAGGCAAATAGTGCGTGGCTTTGGCACCTATTGGCGCAATGAGCGACGAGGTAACCACAATCCCTACTAACGCAGGTAAATACACAAATCCGGCAAATCCATCACTGAAAGATGTTAATTGCCAGCCAGCAGATACGTAACCCACCGAGCCGAACAGGGCAATGACAATACCACATGCAGCGGCACAACCAATGGCCTTTTTAATATCAACAGAAAAATAATGCAGTAGCGGCACAATGAGTGCTCCACCACCAATACCAATTAATCCTGACAGTGCCCCCATTATGGCACATAAAAAGCCAAGAATTGGTCCTGATGGCAGCGGCTTTTCACTGGCTGCTTTTGTACGTGTCGATAACACCATTCTGAGTGCGATAAACACCACACTACCGGCAAAAACAAAGCGCAGTAGCTGCTCTGGGATAAAGCTTGCCGCAAAACCACTGATTAAGGCCCCAAGGCCAACGCCAGTCATAACCCACGGGGCAATTTCCCAAGGCACGTTAGCATTACGATGATGAGCAAGGGCTGAAGAAGTCGAGGTAAAAATAATGGATGCTAACGAGGTTGCTATCGCGATAACTAATACATGACTTGGGTCGGCAACATTGAACGATACTAATAACGCACTAAGTACCGGCACGATAATCAGACCGCCACCAATGCCTAATAACCCTGCTAAAAATCCAACCACGCTGCCCAAAATTGCGCAGTACACCATTAAAAGTATTACGTCATGCATAGCACACTCATATATTCAATTTGTTATATACATATACTAAACTAATATATATACCCAAACCACCTCAAGATGCGAGTTTCAGTTGGAATTAAAAGCGATTTAGGCAAGGCATTGATTGCAAGTAATAGTGGTTCTATTGTTAAGATCAATAACGCAGTATAAATCGCTTTTAAACCAACCCTTTGGGCGTTTCACATGCACTTAATATCATCGTTGTTACTTCTTAAAAGGGACTACAATTGTTGCAAAGTAACGCCTTGATATTAAGCACCTGTTAA